>JBKBNR010000177.1:0-6496 GCA_046295315.1 Hyphomicrobiaceae bacterium | reverse complement strand
GACAGCGGCCTCGATGCTGCCATCAAGCGCGGCGCGTGGGACGGCACGAAGTTCTTCATCGACAAAGGCCACGACTGGATCATCAACGAGGTTAAGCAGTCGGGACTGCGCGGTCGCGGCGGCGCCGGATTCCCCACCGGCCTCAAGTGGTCGTTCATGCCGAAGAACGACGCCCGCCCGAGCTATCTCGTCGTCAACGCCGACGAGAGCGAGCCGGGCTCGTGCAAGGATCGCGAGATTCTGCGCAACGATCCGCAGTTGCTCATCGAGGGCATCTTGCTCGCCTCCTTCGCGATGCGCGCGCACACGTGCTTCATCTATTTCCGTGGCGAATACATCCGCGAGCGTGAGCGTTTCCAGCGCTCGGTCGATGAGGCCTACGCGGCGCGACTGATCGGCCGCAACAACATCCACGGCTGGGATCTCGACATCGTCGTGCATCACGGCGCCGGCGCCTACATCTGCGGCGAAGAAACCGCGATGATCGAGAGCATCGAGGGCAAAAAGGGCCAGCCGCGGCTGAAGCCGCCATTCCCCGCGGGCTGCGGTCTCTATGGCGCGCCGACGACGGTCAACAATGTCGAAAGCATCGCTGTGGTGGGCGAGATCCTGCGCCGCGGCGCGGGGTGGTTTTCCGCGCTCGGCAAGCCGAACAACACCGGCACCAAGCTGTTCCAGATCTCCGGCCACGTGAACAATCCGTGCGTGGTGGAAGAGGAGATGGGCATTCCGCTGCGCGAGTTGATCGACCGCCACTGTGGCGGCGTGAGCGGCGGGTGGGACAATCTGCTCGCCGTCATCCCCGGCGGTTCGTCGGTGCCGTGCATCACGGCTGAAGTCTGCCAGGACATCACGATGGATTTCGACGCACTGTCGAAGGCCAAGTCGGGCCTCGGCACGGCGGCGGTGATCGTGATGGACAAATCGACCGACATCATCAAGGCGATCTCGCGCATCTCGTATTTCTACAAGCACGAGAGCTGCGGGCAATGCACGCCGTGCCGCGAAGGTTGCGGCTGGATGTGGCGGGTCATGGAGCGCATGGTGAAGGGCGAAGCGAGGAAGAGCGAGATCGACATGCTCTGGGACGTGTCGAAGCAGGTCGAGGGCCATACCATCTGCGCGCTGGGCGACGCTGCAGCTTGGCCGGTGCAGGGCCTGATCCGCAACTACCGTCACGTCATGGAAGAGCGCATCGACCAATATCAGGCATCACTGAAGGACGCGGCGGAGTAGGCGTCAGCACATCGAGCGACGGCTCAGCGCGGCTCGACTAGGTTAGATTTGGATCAGGTGAGAAGCGGTTCGACATGCCAAAGAAGCTGATCATCGACGGCGTCGAGATCGAGGTGGCCGACGGCACCACGCTGTTGCAGGCTTGCGAGATGGCCGGCTCGGAAATACCGCGCTTTTGCTATCACGAGCGTCTGTCGATCGCGGGCAACTGCCGCATGTGTCTCGTCGAGGTGGCCGGCGCGCCGAAGCCCGTCGCCAGTTGTGCGCAGACGGTGAACGAACTGCGCCCCAATCCGGACGGCTCGCCCAACGTCGTCTTCACCAAGAGCGCAACGGTGAAGAAGGCGCGCGAAGGCGTGATGGAATTCCTGCTCATCAATCACCCGCTCGATTGCCCGATCTGCGATCAGGGCGGCGAGTGCGATCTGCAGGACCAGGCGATGGCCTTCGGCGTCGGCGGCTCGCGCTACGCCGAGAACAAGCGCGCGGTGGAAGACAAGTATATCGGCCCGCTGATCAAGACGATGATGACGCGCTGTATCCACTGCACGCGCTGCGTCCGCTACATGACGGAAATCGCCGGCGTCGAGGAGTTGGGACTCGCTGGCCGCGGCGAGGATGCCGAGATCACCACCTATCTCGAAAAGGGCATCCTTTCGGAGATGAGCGCCAACGCCGTCGACCTCTGCCCGGTTGGCGCGCTGACGCACCGGCCGTGGGCGCACAACGCGCGGCCCTGGGAGCTGAAGAAGACCGAGAGCGTCGACGTGATGGATGCCGTCGGCTCCAACATCCGGGTCGATACGCGCGGGCGCGAGGTGATGCGCATCCTGCCGCGCAACAATGATGCGGTGAACGAGGAGTGGATTTCCGACAAGACGCGCCATGTCGTCGACGGGTTGAAGACGCAGCGGCTCGATCAGCCGTATGTGCGCAAGGACGGCCGCTTGGTGCCAGCCTCGTGGGACGAGGCGCTCAGCGTTGTCGCGGAGAAGCTGAAGAGCGTGCATCCCGGCCGCATCGGCGCGCTCGCGGGCGATCTCTGCGGAGCGGAAGATATGTTCGCGCTGAAGGAGCTGATGAGCGGCCTCGGCGTCGTCAACCTCGACGGGCGCGCGCCGCACGAGGCGCTCGATCCGGCTTTCGGCCGCGCCAGCTACATCTTCAATCCTGGGATCGAGTGCATCGATGCCGCCGATGCGATCCTGATGGTCGGATCGAACCCGCGCGTCGAAGCCCCGGTGCTCAACGCCCGCATCCGCCGCCGTTATCGCCAGGGCGGCGCGCACATCGGCGTCGTCGGCGAGGCGGCCGATCTCGGTTACCCCTATGTCCACGTCGGCGCTGGGCCGGACGCGCTGGCGCAGTTCGCGGGCCATGCGGCCGCCAACGCGGCGCGGCCGCTGATCATCGTCGGTCCGGGCGCGTTCGCGCGCGGCGACGGCGCGGCGGTTCTGTCGCTCGTCGCTCGAGCGGCGCGCTCGCTCGGCGTCGTCAAGGACGGCTGGAACGGGCTTGCGGTGCTGCATACGGCGGCGGCGCGCGTCGCGGCACTCGATCTCGGCTTCGTGCCGGGCGCCGGTGGCAAAGCCACGGCGGATATCGCAGCAGGCGCGGTCGACGTTATCTACAACCTCGGCGCCGACGAGTACGACATCGCAGCCGGTCCGTTCGTGATCTACCAGGGCACCCACGGCGATCGCGGCGCGCACCGCGCCGACGTCATCCTGCCGGGTGCGGCCTACACGGAAAAGAGCGCCACGTTTTGCAATACCGAGGGTCGCGTGCAGGTGACGGCGCGCGCCGTGTTCCCGCCGGGGGAGGCGAAGGAGGACTGGACGATTGTGCGCGCGCTCTCGGCGCGACTCGGCCGTCCGCTCGGATACGATACGCTTCCAGAACTGCGCGCGCGCATGTACCGCGCGGCACCGCACCTGGCCCGCGTCGACGCCATCCATCCCGGCAACGCGGCGCAGGCCATCGACGGTCTCGCCGCGCGCGGCGGCAACGTCTCGGCGGTGCCGTTCGCATCGCCGGTCACCGACTTCTATCTTACCAATCCGATTGCACGGGCCTCCGCGGTGATGGCCGAGTTGTCGGCGCTACGCCACGCCGCACATCGCGCCGGCGTCGCTGAGGCCGCGGAGTGAGGGGCCGGGAAAGCACATGCTGAAGAGCATCATCGACTGGTTGAACGGCCTCGCGCTGCTGCCCGATTGGCTCGAGTGGGTCTGGTGGCTGCTGGTCTACGCGCTGGCGAGCGTCGCCGTGCTGATCGGCCTTCTGGTCATCATCGCGTTCCTGCTGCTGATGGACCGCAAGGTCTGGGCGGCGGTACAGATGCGGCGCGGCCCCAACGTCGTCGGGCCGTTCGGCCTGCTGCAATCGTTCGCCGACCTGCTCAAGTTCGTGTTCAAGGAGCCGCTCATCCCGGCCGGTGCCGACAAGGGCGTGTTCCTGCTGGCGCCGCTTGCCACAGCCACGTTCGCGCTCGCCGCGTGGGCGGTGATCCCGATGGATGAAAACAGCTGGGGCAGGTGGGTCGTCTCGGACCTCAACGTCGGCGTGCTCTATCTGCTCGCCATCTCGTCGCTCGGCGTCTACGGCATCATCATGGGCGGTTGGGCCTCGAACTCGAAGTATCCGTTCATGGGCTCGCTGCGCTCGGCGGCGCAGATGGTGTCCTACGAGGTGTCGATCGGCCTCGTCATCATCACCGTGCTGCTGCTCGTCGGCTCGCTCAACCTGACCGAGATCGTCAACGCGCAGAAGACCGGCGTCGGCACGGGAGCGGGCATGCCGGCATCGCTGCTCGACTGGCACTGGCTGGTGCTGTTCCCGATGTTCGTCGTGTTCTTCATCTCGGCGCTGGCGGAAACCAACCGGCCACCGTTCGACCTGCCGGAAGCCGAATCCGAACTTGTCGCCGGCTTCATGGTCGAATACGCCTCGACCCCGTATCTGCTGTTCATGCTCGGCGAGTATGTCGCGATCGTCACCATGTGCGCGATGACCACGATCCTGTTCCTCGGCGGGTGGCTGCCGCCTGTCGACGTGGCGCCCTTCAACTGGGTGCCGGGCATCTTCTGGTTTATCGCCAAGGCGACGTTGGTATTCTTCATGTTCGCCATGGTGAAGGCGTTCGTGCCGCGCTATCGCTACGACCAGCTGATGCGGCTCGGCTGGAAGGTGTTCTTGCCGCTGTCGCTGGTGATGGTGATTGTGGTCGCCGCCGTGCTCCACTTCGGGGGGCTGGCATGAGCAACGAACTCATCGGCCTGATCGCCGGTGGCGCGTTCGGTTTCGCCAATTTCGTGGTGCTGCGCTGGCTGGCCGACCGCATGCAGAGCCAGCATCGTGGATCTGCCGAGCTGCCGGCGGCGCGCGCACTTCGCATGGTGGCCTGGGTCGACCTGATCGTGTTCCCGCTGGTCGGATATTTCGTCGCGCCGATCGTTCTCGGCTGACGCGCAAACGAGAAGAGACGCAGAAAATGAGCCTCGCAACCGGCATCAAATCGCTCTTCCTCACCGAGTTCGTCTCGGCGTTCTTCCTGACCATGCGTTATTTCTTCGCCAAGAAGGCAACGCTGAACTACCCGTTCGAGAAGGGTCCGCTATCGCCGCGCTTTCGCGGCGAACATGCGCTGCGCCGCTATCCGAACGGCGAGGAACGCTGCATCGCGTGCAAACTGTGCGAGGCGATCTGCCCGGCGCAGGCAATCACGATCGAGGCTGGTCCCCGCCGCAACGACGGCACACGCCGCACGACGCGCTACGACATCGACATGACCAAGTGCATCTACTGCGGGCTCTGCCAGGAAGCCTGTCCGGTGGACGCCATCGTCGAGGGGCCGAATTTCGAGTTCGCTACCGAGACGCGCGAAGAGCTGTTCTACGACAAGGCGCGCTTGCTGGCGAATGGCGACCGCTGGGAGCGGACGATCGCCAAGAACCTCGCCGCCGACGCGAAGTACAGATAAGGGGAAGCGCGCGATATGACACTCACGGCTTTCTTTTTCTACCTGTTTGCATCCCTCGCGGTGGTGTTCGGCGCGCTGGTCATTACCGCGCGCAACCCTGTCCATGCGGTACTCTATCTCATCGTGACGTTCTTCAACGCGGCGGGACTTTTCGTGCTTCTCGGCGCCGAGTTCCTGGCGATGCTGTTGGTCATCGTCTATGTCGGCGCGGTCGCGGTGCTGTTCCTGTTCGTCGTCATGATGCTCGACGTCGACTTCGCGGAACTGCGCGCCGGCTTCATCAAGAACGCGCCGGTCGGGCTGCTGGTCGGCGGGCTCGTGCTAGCGGAACTGGTGGCGATCTTCGCCGCCTACAGCCTCGACATCGGGCAGGCGAAGCAACTGGCGGCGGCGATGCCGGCGCCCGCCAGCGGCATCGACAACACCAAGGCGCTCGGCCTTCTGATCTATACCAAGTACGTCTACTTTTTCCAGGGCGCCGGGCTCGTGCTGCTGGTGGCCATGATCGGCGCCATCGTGCTGACGCTGCGCCACAAGGAGGGCGTCAAGCGCCAGTCGATCTCGGCGCAGGTGAACCGCACGCCGGCGATGGCGATGGAGGTCGTCAAGGTGGCGCCCGGGCAGGCCATCGTGCCGTCGGCAGAGGCCCAGCGGTGATGGGTGGGGGCGGCGAGCGCGATTCGGCCGAGGGGGCGCCGCCGCAGGAAATTCCGGAGCACATGTTCCGGAAGAGTGACGGTTGGAAGGTCTTGAAGGCGGCGCGGCGTGAGCGGCGACGCGAAGCGCGGCAGGCGCGGCTGGCGGCGCTGGCCGACGGAGTTCGTAATAACGGGGCGCTGGTGGCGGCGGTGGCTGCACCCATCGCCCTGCTGGCCGTAGGCTGGATGCTCGGTGCGGTGCGGTGGTGAGCGCTGCGACATGAACGATGTCGCCGCCGGGGCGGCTTGTCGAGTTTTGCCGCGCATGCGGCGCGGGGACGAGGTGACGGGATGACGATCGGACTGGCGCATTATCTGACGGTGGCGGCGTGCCTGTTCACGCTCGGCATTCTCGGCATCTTCCTGAACCGCAAAAACGTCATCGTCATCCTGATGGCAGTCGAGTTGATGCTGCTCGCCGTCAATATCAATCTCGTGGCCTTCTCGGCGTTCCTCGGCGATCTCGTCGGCCAGGTGTTCGCGCTGTTCGTGTTGACGGTGGCGGCGGCGGAAGCGGCGATCGGGCTTGCTATCGTCGTCGTCTATTTCCGCAACCGCGGCTCCATCGCGGTCGAAGACA
>JBKBNR010000176.1:0-6500 GCA_046295315.1 Hyphomicrobiaceae bacterium | reverse complement strand
AGTTTTCTGAACACTGCGAACGAGACGAAAAATGCTGCGGGCGGCGCCACAGGGAAAGTGGGCGCCGCCCGCGTCGTTTCGAGGCTGTCAGAACCCGTTTTTGCCATTTTCTTCAATGCCTTTATCCACCGGATTGTGGATATCTCGCAACTCGAAAACACTAGCTTTTTCGGCACTTTTGGGGCCGTTGCCGCGTCTTTTGGATGCTTGCGCCGGCAATCGCTAATAGGTAATTATCCTCCCCAGCACCAAGCGGCGCCGACGAGCTGTGCGCAAGTCTGGCCAAGCCGTTTCTGAGTGCCGCGTTAGTCGCGTGTCTTTGTCCCGTTGCGTAGCATCCAGTCATTGAGTTCCGAACGGTCCCGCCCAGCGTGCCGGACCGCGCGGCTTCGCCTTCCTTCACCGTCAACATCGTTGGCGTGTTTGTGCATGGCGAGAGCTGGGTATGCAGTTGCTTGTCACACGCAGAGGAGTTCTTCGAGTGGCTGGGGGTGGCGTCGTCCACATCGAGGACGTGTCCGTCAACGACACGTGGGCGCGCCTCGCGAGCGATCCGAAATCGGTCCTGATCGACTGCCGGACGCGCGCGGAGTGGGCTTACGTCGGTCTGCCCGATCTCAGCAGTATTGGCAAACAGGTCTTTCTGCAGGAGTGGCAATCGTTTCCGGACAACCGGATTGATCCAGCGTTTTCGCAGAAGTTGGCGGAAACGCTCGACCAGGCCGGAGTTGGAAAAGATGCGGAGCTTTTCTTCATTTGCAGGTCTGGGGGCCGCAGCCGCATGGCGGCGGTCGTGATGGCAGAAGCGGGGTACGCGATCTGCCGCAATGTGGCGCACGGATTCGAGGGCTCTCTCGATGAGCGGCGTCATCGCGGGCGGACTGGCGGCTGGAAGGTCGCCGGGCTCCCATGGGTGCAAGGGTAGCACCCTTTCGCTTGGTTGAAGGACGTCGGCTGGCGCCGCCCGATGCTTCGGGCGCGACGGGTTCGCGCGTGCGCAAAACCGAGAGGGCAAGTTGAAAAGAGTAGGGGCACACGATCATGCAGACCATTGAAAAAGCGGGGGCTGCCGTGCTGGCGAAAGCCAGTGAGGAGCGCGCGGCGGGTGCTGGCCGCGGCGAACTTACGGCGCAGCCGATGGAAGGCCGTGGCCACAAGGTGCGCGCGATGCTGCGCGCCAAACTCGGCGACGACATTTTTATGAGCTGGTTCAATTCGTTGGAATTTGACGGCTTCGACGGTGCGACGGTGCGGGTGTCGGTGCCGGTGAAGTTTCTCAAGAATTGGATTCAGTCGCACTACGAGGACGCGCTGCTGGCGTGCTGCAAGGCCGAGTTCAAGGGCGCCGAGCGGGTCGAGGTTCTGCTGCGCCAGCCGGGCAGCAGCGGCGGCAAGATGCCCGTCGCCAATGTCGAGGCGGGCCAACCGATACCCGAGAGCGAACCAACCGTGCAGCATCGCCGTGGCGGCGCCGACGACGCTGCGCGTCCTGCGTCGCCGATGCCTCCGGCGGCCATGCCGATCCACCCTGGCCGTACCCAGGTCGGCGGCTTCGAGGGATCGCCGCTGGACAGCCGCTACACGTTCGAGACGTTCGTCGTCGGCTCGGCAAATCGCATGGCGCATGCCGGTGCGACGCAAGTGGCCGAGACGGTGATGGAGAGCAATCCGGCCTTCAACCCGCTCTACATCCATTCCTCCGTAGGGCTCGGCAAGACGCATCTGCTACATGCCATCGCCTGGGAAGTGAAGCGCCGTCACCCGGACGCCAACATCCTTTATCTGACCGCGGAACGGTTCCGCTACCAGTTCGTCGAGGCTCTGCGGAGCTCCGATCCGCTAGCCTTCAAGGAGAAGTTCCGATCCATTCACTTGCTGCTGATCGACGACCTCGAATTCATGCACGGTGAAAAGACGGAACAGGAGTTCGATCACATCATCAACGCGCTGCTCGATGGCGGCCGGCAGGTGGTCGTGGCTTCGGCACGGGCGCCGAACCATATCGACCGGCTGAACGAGCGCATGCGGTCACGGTTGCAACGCGGCCTCGTGACCGAACTCGGTTCGCTCGACTTCGATCTGCGCGTCAAGGTGCTCGAAAAGCGCGTCGCGGAAAAGGTCGCGCTCGACCGTTCGTTCACGCTGTCGGCCGAAGTCGTGCACCTGCTGGCCGACCGGCTGACCGAGAATGGCCGCGAGTTGGAAGGCGCCGTGACGCGCCTCTACGCCAACTGGCAGTACATGAAGACGCCGATCACCCTCGACATTGCCGAGACGGTGGTGCGCGATCTGGTGCAGGGCATCGAGCCGCGACGCATCAAGATCGAAGACATCCTGCGCATCGTGTCGCGTCACTTCGGTGTGTCGAAGGGCGATCTGCTGTCGCAGCGCCGTCACCGCTCGGTGGTATGGCCGCGCCAAATCGGCATGTACCTGGCAAAGCAGTTGACGGCGCGGTCGCTGCCAGAAATTGGGCGTCGCTTCGGCAACCGCGATCACACCACGGTTTTGCACGCAATCCGCAAAATCGACGGTGAGATCACAGGCAATCCGCGTCTGCGCGACGAAATCGAGGAACTGAAAAAGTTGCTCAGTCACTAGAGCCTGATCGTCCGCGGCGGAAGCCCTTCGCTGCCGCCGAGGGCTTCGGCCAGAGCCCTAAAGCGAGCGCGAACAAGCGCGCGGAGCAGGTACTCACCTGCTCCTGACGAAATTCCTGCCGCGATGCGGGGGCGTGAACCGGCAGGAAGGCAACCCTCGTGCGGGCAGAGGGCCACTATGGCCCGCATGGGGAACGCGGGGTAGAGAGCGGCATCCTTCTCGGGTGCCGCTCTCATCGTGTTAACTGGGCCGATCAACCCGCGACCTCCTAATCTACGGGCTCGCACCCCTTGAAAGGAGGTTGTATATCGGGTGATGTTGCGAGCCCTGATTCTCGCTGACGGACCCCCTCCGTCGCTGGTGCGTCACGTGACCCTGTTTTCGTACGCCCAATCCGGGCCGGCCTTCACTTGACTTGGCCGACCGAACGTCAACCTCACAGAGGTTCCGAGGACATCCATGCGGCTAGTCATCGAACGCGGCGAACTTCTGAGGGCGCTCGGACACGTCACCAGCGTCGTCGAGCGGCGGACCACCATCCCGATCCTCTCGAACGTGCTGCTGCGCGCCAAGGACGACAAGCTGGCATTCAAGGCCACCGACCTCGAGCGCGAGGTTGTCGAGGACGTGCCGGCCGAGGTGACGACGGCGGGCGCCGTAACGGTGCCAGCTCACATCCTCCATGACATCGTGCGCAAGCTGCCCGATGGCTCCGAGGTCGAGTTCAAACTCGACACGGCAAAGGAGCGTTTGACGATCACCTCAGGCCAGGCGCGCTTCGCGTTGCAGACACTCTCGGCCGACGACTTCCCGGACGTCTCGGCGGGCGAACTGACGCACACCTTCGACATGACCGCGGCCGACCTCAAGAAGCTGATCGAAAAGACGCGCTTTGCGATCTCGACCGAGGAGACGCGGTACTACCTCAACGGCATCTACCTGCACACGGTGAAGCGCGCCGACACAGAGACGCTGCGCGCCGTCGCCACCGACGGGCATCGCCTCGCCCGTGTCGAACTGCCGGTGCCGAGCGGCGCCTCCGGCATGCCGGGCGTCATCGTGCCGCGTAAAACCGTCAACGAGCTGCATCGCCTGCTGGAAGCGTCGGGCGGCACCGTGCACGTCGGCGTCAGCCAATCCAAGATCCGCTTCGAAATCGGCTCGGTGACACTGACCTCGAAGCTGATCGACGGTACCTTCCCCGACTACGAGCGCGTCATTCCGCAGAACAACGACAAGGCGATGAAGGTCGCCAACGCCGAGTTCATGAGTGCCGTCGATCGCGTCTCGACCATCGCCAGCGAGCGTGGCCGCGCGGTGAAGCTGAACATCGGCAACGACAAGCTGACCCTTTCGGTCAACAACCCGGACGGCGGCAGCGCCACCGAGGAAATCAGCGTCGAGTACGAGCGCGAGCCGCTGGAGATCGGCTTCAACGCCCGCTACCTGCTCGACATTGCGAGCCAACTCGAGGGCGAACACGCGCGCTTCATGCTGGCGGACGCCGCCTCGCCGACCATGGTCCGCGATGCCAGCGACACGATCGCGCTCTATGTGCTGATGCCGATGCGGGTGTGACCATCAACTCCGAAGCCATTCAACGCAATGCACCCGAGCCAGCTCTGGCAGCAGCGCCGCGGCTTTGGATCGAGCGCGTCGAACTGAAGGGCTTTCGCAACTACGATCATCAGGTGGTGCATGTGACGCCGATGCCGGTCGTGCTGGCGGGTGGCAACGGCGAAGGCAAGACGAACTTCCTCGAAGCCATCTCGCTGCTCTCGGCCGGTCAGGGGTTGCGGCGTGCGCCGTTCTCAGACCTCCACCGCAGCGGCAACGGTGACGCTGCCGGCTGGTCCGTCGCCGGTCGCGTGCACACCGCGCTCGGCCTGGTCGACATCGGCACCGGACAAGTCGCGACTTCGAACGGCGAACGTGCCACGTCACGCATGGTGCGCATCGACGGCGAGCCGCAATCGGGCTCCGGCGTGCTCGCCGACTATGTCGAGATGGTCTGGGTAACGCCCGCGATGGACGGCCTCTTTACCGGCCCTGCCAGCGAACGCCGCCGCTTTCTCGACCGGCTCATCCTATGCTTCGACGCCAGCTATCGCACGCGCGTCAATCGCTTCGAAAAGGCGATGCAATCGCGCAACCGACTGCTTGCCGACGGCGTGCGTGACAATGCGCAACTCGCAGGCTTCGAGATCGAGCTTGCCGAAAGCGGCGTCGCGATTGCCGCCCAGCGCGCCGAAGCCATCGCCAGCCTGGCGCAGATCATCGCGCGGCGTCGTGAGAGCGATCCACAGTCACTGTTTCCGTGGGCCGAACTCGCCATTGAAGGCAGCCTCGAAGCGCTGCTCGCCGATCATCCCGCTGTCGAGGTTGAAGAACGCTATCTGGCGGAATTGAAGTCCACCCGCGAGCGCGATCGCGCGGCGGGGCGCACGCTCTCAGGCCCGCATCGCTCCGATCTTGCGGTCGGCCACGGACCGAAGTCGATGCCCGCCCGGCTGTCATCGACGGGCGAGCAGAAGGCGCTGCTGATCGGCCTCGTACTGGCGCATGCGGAACTGGTCGCCGAGCGGCAGGGCGGCGTCGTGCCGATCATGCTGCTCGACGAGGTGACCGCGCATTTCGACGACAAGCGCCGCGCGGCGCTGTTCGATGAGATCCTGCGTCTCGGCGCGCAGGCCTGGCTGACCGGCACCGACCGGCAAGCCTTTCAGGCGCTCGAAGGACGGGCGCAATTCAAAAGCGTCGCCGATGGACGCGTGATGGCGGCGTGACCGCCGTGCCGCATGCCGTCGGAACTGCGCAAACACGCTGAAAATGTTGAGCTATTTTCCAGTTGCGAACAGTGTATGACATGCTATTTCGCGTGCCGTTGCGGTGGGGGTGTGCTAGAGTCTTGCGCTGCCCGGATGGCCACCGCTGTCGCCACGCGACACCGAACCTTCGCGGCCCGTGACGCTCGGCTCGCAGCGCGAGCGCGACGTCGGGTGTGCCTCGGAGCCTTGGGCCTGACGGCACCCCATGCGCCCGCGAGCGCAGTCAGCGCAGCAGATGAGATCAACCGCGGCACCGCTCGACCGAGCGGCCGCCGACGACAACGCCGAGGAACTTCGCATGAGTGCCGACCCCGTCAAGAAAGACAAAGGCGCTTCGGGCAAGTCCGCCGCTGCCAAGGCCACCGAGGCGCATTCGGCGGCCGACAAGACGGCAGCGGGCAACGGCAATGGTGCAACTGACAACAACGCGCAGCCCGACAACAAAGGCGCTGAAAGCTACGGCGCCGAGAACATCAAGGTGCTGAAGGGCCTCGACGCGGTGCGCAAGCGCCCCGGCATGTACATCGGCGATACCGATGACGGCTCGGGCCTGCATCACATGGTCTACGAGGTGGTCGACAACGCCATCGACGAGATCATGGCCGGATACGCGACGCGCGTCGTGGTGACGCTGAATGCCGACGGCTCGTGCACCGTGCTCGACGACGGCCGCGGCATCCCCACCGACATGCACAAGGGCGAGGGCAAGTCGGCGGCGGAGGTCATCATGACCCAGCTCCACGCCGGTGGCAAATTCAACGACGGCACCGACGACGCCAACCCCTACAAGGTTTCCGGCGGCCTGCATGGCGTCGGCGTGACGGTCGTCAACGCTCTGTCGACATGGCTCGAGTTGCGCATCTGGCGGCAGGGCAAGGAGCACTACGTCCGCTTCCGTAACGGCGAAGCGGAAGCGCCGCTGGCCGTCGTCGGACCGGCGCCTGAAGGCAAGCGCGGCACCGAGGTGACGTTCCTGCCGAGTCCCGCCACCTTCACCATGACCGATTTCGACTTCCCGACTCTGGAACACCGCCTGCGCGAACTGGCGTTTCTCAACTCCGGCGCCGAGAT
>JBKBNR010000175.1:2666-6563 GCA_046295315.1 Hyphomicrobiaceae bacterium | reverse complement strand
ATCATCTCGCCGACCGGCGGCTCCATCGGCATCGGCTTCGCCATTCCCTCCGATACGGCGATGAACGTCGTCGATCAGTTGCGCCGTTTTGGCGAGACGCGGCGCGGCTGGCTCGGCGTCAATCTGCAATCGGTGGGTGACGATATCGCCGAAACTTTGGGTGTTCCGGCCAACACCGGCGCGCTCGTCGCCGCCGTTACGCCCGACGGCCCGGCGTCGAAGGGCGGCTTGAAGCCCGGCGATCTCATCGTCCGCTTTGACGGCAAGCCGGAGGCGACGATGCGCAGCCTGCCGCGTCTCGTGGCGCAGACGCCGATCGGCAAGTCGGTCGAGGTCGAGGTGCTGCGCGATGCTCGCCCGGTGCGGGTCAACGTCGAGATCGGCCGACTGATCGACGACGCGCCGGAGGTTTCCGCCGCAGCATCCGAGACTAGTCCATCCGAGCAGAGCCCCGCGGCGATCCGCGAGTTGCTCGGCCTGACGCTGTCGCCAATCACCGACGAGTTGCGCCAGAAGCACAAAATTGACAAGAAGGTCGTCGGCGTCGTCGTCACCGAAGTCGATCCGTCGAGCGCCGCCGCTTCGAAGAGCATCAAGCCGGGCGACGTGATCGTCGAGGTGGCGCAAGATCAGGTGGTGTTGCCGGACGACGTGGCGCGCAGCATAGAGAAGGTCAAGAAATCCGGCCGCAAGGCAGTATTGCTGCGCATCGAAGGTGCTAAGGGCGAGCTGCGGTTCGTCGCGGTGCCGATCGGCTGACGACGCAAGCGATGGGCGACGGCGGCATCGCTTGGAGCATCATCCGACTGTACGGTATCGCCATCAGGCGCTCATGCGAGCGGCTTGAACTGCACTAGCAGGACGTGCGAAGCGCTTTCGCTCGATCACAGAACCGCTATCGCGAGGCCGCAGGGCGGACGAGCGCTCAGGCATCGCCGCCCACGAAACACGGCAGACATTGGAGTTGATCGGCGTGTCTAAAGGCCACGGATTGATTGAAACCATTCTCGGCAGTCTCGTGCCCGTGCACCGCGACGGCCACAAGTTCGTCGCCATCGCCGCCGTCGCGGCGGCGGTGTTCTTCCTGCTGTGGGCGCCGCTCGGCTGGGTGTTGACTGTCGTCGCGCTCTACATCGCCTACTTCTTCCGCGATCCGCCGCGCGTCACGCCGCTGCGCGACGGCCTCGTCATCGCGCCGGCCGACGGCGAGGTCTCGGCCGTCGAACTCGTGACGCCGCCGATGGAACTGGGGCTCGGCCAGGGGCAGCGCGTCCGCATCTCGACCTTCCTGTCGGTGTTCGACGTGCACATCAACCGCGCGCCGGTGCCAGGCAAGGTGCTGCGCTCGATCTATGTGCCGGGCGCCTTCATCAACGCCGCGTCCGACAAGGCGAGCGAGGACAACGAGCGCCGCTCGCTGGTCATCCAGATGGCCAATGGCGAAGAGGTGGCGGTGGTGCAGATCGCCGGTCTCATCGCGCGGCGCATCGTGACGTTCTCGCAGGAGGGCGACTTCGTCGGTGTCGGCCAGCGCTTCGGCCTCATTCGTTTCGGCTCGCGCGTCGATGTCTATCTGCCGCCCGGTAGCACCGCGCTGGTGTCGGTCGGCCAGCGCGCGGTGGCGGGTGAGACGGTGTTCGCCGACTTCTTCTCCAGCGAGCCCGAGCGCGAGGCGCGCAAAGACTGACGCGGCGAACCGCGTGCACGACGAACCGCTTACGCGACGAAAGGCGTGGCGGGCATTGTCGCCGAATTTGATGTAGGGTTCAGCGCCGTCCGCAGATTCGCAAACTGCAGAAGCCGGATATGTGCCCTGTTGGCAGTGGAGGCGACACGATGGAGCCCGTCGTAGACCCAGTGGTGCCGCGACTGGAAAAGGAGGGGCGGCGCCGCCGTGGCCGGTTGATGTTCCGCCACCGCCGCATCCCGGTGCGGATGATGGTGCCGAACTTCTTCACGCTGCTCGGCCTCAGTGCGGGCCTCACGTCCATCCGCATGTCGATCGAGGGCCGTTACGAACTGGCGCTGGCGGCGATCGTGTTCGCGGCGCTGCTCGACGGCATCGACGGGCGCGTGGCGCGGCTGCTGAAAGCCTCGTCGCGCTTCGGCGCCGAACTCGACAGCCTTGCCGACTTCGTCAACTTCGGCGTCGCGCCGGCGATCCTCATCTTCACCTGGGGGCTCGGCGACACCAAGAGTATCGGCTGGATCTGCGTCATGATCTTTGCGCTCGCGGCTGGTCTACGGCTGGCGCGCTTCAACGTCATGATCGACGAGGAAAAGCCGAAGTGGCAGTCGAACTACTTCACCGGCATGCCGACGCCCGCGGCGGCCATCGTCGTGCTGCTGCCGGTCTATCTCGCGCACATCGGTCTCGATCTGCGCGATGCGAGATGGATGAAGAACATCATCCTGGGCTACACGCTGGTGATCGCGTTCCTGATGATTTCGAATATTCCGACGTTCTCGGGCAAGCTGATGGGCGAACGCATCTCGCGCGAGTGGGTGCTGCCGATTTTCATGGTCGCGGTGCTCTACGTCGCCATGCTCGTCACCTATCCGAACGAGACGCTGGCCGGCACGACAGTCGGCTACCTGGCGATGATTCCGGTGGGGTGGCGGCGGTATCAGCTGCGGCTGGCGGACGATGCGCGAATTGCCGCCGAAGCCGAGGCGGCACTCGCGTCCGAGGCCAAACCGACGCCGGAACCCGCCTCCACGGCCGTCGAGCCGCCGTCGGAAACGCCGCCGACGCAACCCGGTTCCAAGCCGCGTCTCGTCGAACTCAAGCCGGGTGATCCGCGCGCATGACGGCGCGCCGGCGGGGCAGCGGCTGCGCCGCTACTTCGTCTCTTCCGCCGAGCGGTGATAGATGTCGTCGGTGCGCACGATGTCGTCCTCGCCGAGATACGTACCGATCTGCACCTCGATGATCTCCAGCGGCACCTTGCCGGGGTTCTCGAGCCTATGCCACTGCGTCGCGAAGATGTAGACGCTCTCGTTTTCGCGCACCAATTTCTGCACATCGCCGATCTCGACCGATGCGGTGCCTTGCACCACGATCCAGTGCTCGGAGCGATGGTGGTGCATCTGCATCGACAGCTTGCCACCCGGTTTGACGTGCAGCAGCTTCACCTGGAAGCGCGGACCGAGCGACAGCGTCTCGAAGAAGCCCCACGGGCGGTAATTGCGGATGTGCTGCTCCTGCTCCTTGCGATTGGAGCCCTTGAGCTTCTGCACGATCTTAGACACATCCTGCGCGCGCGAACGGTCGGCGACGAGCAGCGCGTCGGGCGTATCGACGATGATCAGATTGTCGACGCCGATGGTGGCGACCAGCGATTTTTCGGAGTGGACGTAACTGTTGGTCGTGTCCTGCAGCAGCGTCTCGCCGTGGCTGTAGTTGCCTTGCGTATCGCGCGGCGCGATCTCCCACAGCGACGACCACGAGCCGACATCGTTCCAGCCGACATCGATCGGCAGCATCGCCGCCTTGTCGGTCTTTTCCATGACCGCATAGTCGATCGAGATGTTCGGCGCCTTGGCGAACGATTCGCGGTCGAGCCGCTCGAAGCCGAGATCGTCGCTGCGCTTGGCGTAGGCGGCGCGGCCGGCGGCCAGTACGTCCGGCGCCAGGCGCGCCATTTCGTCGATCAGCGTCTTGGCGTTCATCACGAAGATGCCGCTGTTCCAGAAGTAGTCGCCGCTTGCGACATAGCGTTCGGCGTCGGCGAGCTTGGGCTTTTCGGTAAAGCCGCCGACGGCATAGGCGCGGCCGCTGAAGCCGGCGAGATCGTCGCCCCTGCGGATGTATCCGTAGCCGGTGTGCGGTTCCGTCGGCACGATGCCGAACAGCACCAGCTTGCCGGTCACGTAGTCCAGCGCGCCGGTGGGCTC
>JBKBNR010000175.1:0-2656 GCA_046295315.1 Hyphomicrobiaceae bacterium | reverse complement strand
CGTCTTTGACCACATGATCCGACGGCATCACGGCGATGATCGCGTCGCGCGTCTCGGCCAGCGCCGCCAGCGCCGCGACGGCAATGGCCGGCGCCGTGTTGCGGGCGACGGGTTCGAGGATGATAGCTTTCGCGTTGGCGCCGGCGCGGTCGAGGTCTTCGCGCACGAGGAAGCGGTGATCGTTGTTGGCGAGCAGGATCGGCGGCGCGAAGCCCTTGTCGGTGGAGAGACGCTTCAACGTCGAACCGAGAAAACTCGAACTCTGGCCGTTGAAGAAGCGAATGAACTGCTTGGGATAGAGCGCCCGCGACAACGGCCACAAGCGGGTGCCCGAACCACCTGAGAGGATGACGGGGAACACCTGCGCGTGGTCGCTCATAGCCGGACTCCAGAATACGCGGGAAAACGCCCGGACGGGCGCGAACAAGGGGCGGCGCCGTGCTTGCGGTGGCCGATCCGTGACGCGCGCATCGTTGCACAACTTGCTTAAGACACCGTCATTGCCATGCGCCTGGGGCAACGTGATGACGTACTGTCGACCCGGCCGGCAGCCGGCCCGCCCGACCTATCGTGGCCGTTGCATCAAGCGATCGCGCAGCGAACGCAAGGTCTGGCTGCCGTTGGCATCGCCATCCGCGGACGCATCGGCCGGTGCCGTGTCACGGCGCAGCATGGAACCTGCGGGTCGCGCTGCCGGGCCGGGTGCGCCGCTGGCGTCGCGACGTGCCGGCGATGGTGCCATGCCGGCGCGTGACGGAGCGAGCGCGGGGGGCTCGGCTCCGGCGCGGCTTGCGGCGTAAGCGGGCGCTGGCGCGCGGCTCGGTGCAGGGTCGTGCACGGCGCGTGATTGCGCCGTGTCGCGAGCGGCCGGCGTGGCGGATCGGGGGGCGTAGCCGAGTTCGGCATATGCGCTGTCGGGGCGCGGCTCGTAGCGCCGCTCACCAAGGGGCGCCGGTATGGGGAAATCGTCGTCGCGTTGGCCGCTCACCGACGCTTCCTTGCCGAGCACAGCGTCGGCCATCATGGCGATGCCCGAACCCTGGTCGTCGTGCGCGGCACCCGACGATCTCCAGCGCTCGACGATCTGCTCGAGGAACCCTTCGTCACCGACGGAATGCTGCCAGCGGTCGGAGAACTTGGCGCTCGAGGAGCGCGGCATGGCCGACTTCGGCAATTCGTCGAAGCGGATGCGGACCGGCAGCGTCACGCCGTCGCCGAAGGCGATGGCTTCGCGCTGGCCCAGTGCCGAGAGGAACTCCAGCAGGCCCGAGCCGGTATCGGAAATCGCCGATTGCACGATCGCCTGATCGCGGTCGTTCGACATGCGCAGGGCGAACACGGTGTTGCACTGGGAGAGAATGGTCGGGTCGATTTCCGCCGGACGCTGCGTCACTATGCACAGCGAGGCGCCGTACTTGCGGCCCTCCTTGGCGATCTTGGCGATCGAGCGCTTGCACGGCTCGAAGCCCGCTGACGGATTTGCCGGCACGTAGCGGTGGGCTTCCTCGCAGACGATGGTGACGGGGATCTGACCCTCGCTCCACAGCGCGAAGTCGAAGGTCATGCGGCAGAGCACCGACACGACGACGTTGACGATCTCGGTCGGGATGCCGGTGAGTTCGAGGATGGTGATCGGCTTGCCATTCACCGGCACGCGGAAGATGCGGCTCAGCACCTGCGTCATGCCGTCGTAGACGGTGAGTGAGCCGAACATGAAGGCGTAGCGGCTGTCCTGCGAGATCGCGTCGATACGCTGCTTCAGCACGCGATAGGGCGACAGATCGCGCTTGTTCTCCAGCTTGCCCATACGCTCGTCGATGAGCGAGGTGACGTCCGAGATGCGATAGGGAACGGGCGTGTCGACGGTATAGCGGCCGTGATCGACGACGCCACGGCGGACGTTGTTCGCCTGCGGAACGCGGCCCGAGGAGTAGCGCGACTTGGCGATCGGGATGAGCTCCTGAAGGATCTCGATCTCGGCCTTGCGCTCCTGGTCGCCGACCAGAACCTCGACGATCTCCTCGAACGTCAACAGCCAGAACGGCAGGTGCATGTTGCGCGGGCTGATCACCTCGGCCCATTCGGGGAACGCGGTCGCGTATTCGTTGTGCGGATCGAGCAGGACGATGTGTGCGGCGGGGTTCTTCTCCAGAATCGAGCGCAGGATCAGCGCCGTGGTGCACGACTTGCCGGTGCCCGTGGTGCCGAGGATGGCGAAATGCTTGCCGAGCAGATCGTCGACGCGAACCATCGCCGGGATCGACGGGTCCTGGCGGATGCAACCGACGCGGACCGATTTCGCCATGTCGCCGCAGAATGCGATCGTCAGTTCGTTCTTGTTGGATATGCGAACACGGTCGCCGAGGGTCGGATAGATGGTGACGCCGCGATTGAAAGATTGCGGGCGCCCGTCGCTCGACTTCCACAGTTCGCCGACGAGTCCGAGTTCGGCGATCCAGGTTTCGGTGTCACCTTCGCGCTGCGCCGGCACCGGCACGCTCAACGCCGAGACGATGGCCAGCACGATGGTGTGCGCCGTGTCGATGGCGAGCAGCGTGCCCATTTCCGGCCGGTGCATCTGTTTGCGGCCGGAAGCGTCCATTTTGCCGTCGAGCAGCACGATGGCGCGCGCTCCAGTCACCGAGACGATACGACC
>JBKBNR010000174.1:0-6648 GCA_046295315.1 Hyphomicrobiaceae bacterium | reverse complement strand
CCGGTTGAGACGACGCGGCCCGTGGAGCCTCCCCCACCGGTGCGCAAGCGGGCGTCAGATGCGGCGCGCGAACGCTCGAAGATGGTTTGAGCGGGGCGGATCGGTACAAAATGATGCAGTGCCGCGGGAGCGCGAAACTTATATGGTGCGCAGCCGGTTCCACTGTCAGGGCTCGATTGGCCGTCCGGTTAATCCGTTCGGAATGATTGAGTGTGTAGGCTGAATGCCTCGCCGCCATCGTGCGGCGCCAACTGAGCGAGGGAGATGCCATGCCGAGGGCCGACAAGAAGGTTCTCGTCAAGACGTTCGGCTGCCAGATGAACGTCTATGACTCCGAGCGCATGGCGGAAGCGCTCGCGGGTGACGGCTACACCGAGACCGATACACTCGAGGACGCCGATCTCGTCGTCCTCAACACCTGCCATATCCGCGAGCGCGCCGCCGAGAAGGTCTATTCCGAGCTCGGCCGCATCCGCGATGCGAAGAACGAGCGTGCCGCCACCGGGCGCACCACGCAAGTCGCTGTCGCGGGCTGCGTCGCGCAGGCGGAGGGCGCCGAGATCATCCGCCGCGCGCCGGTCGTCGATCTGGTCATCGGACCGCAGAGCTATCACCGCTTGCCAGAGTTGCTGCGCCAGTCTGCGGCGGAGAAGCGTGGAGTGGTCGAGACGCAGTTTCCCGAGGAGGAAAAGTTCTCGCAGCTTCCGGCTCGCGCGGCGCCGCGCGCCGCCACGGCCTTCCTTACCGTGCAGGAAGGCTGCGATAAGTTTTGTACGTTCTGCGTCGTGCCCTACACGCGCGGCATGGAATATTCGCGCTCGGTCGCGACGGTCGTCGCTGAAGCGGAATCGCTGGTCTCACGAGGCGTCGCCGAGATCACGCTACTCGGCCAGAACGTCAACGCCTATCATGGCGCCGGTGACGATGGCAGGCCGACGAGCCTTGCCGGGTTGATCCGACGGCTGGCCGAAATCGACGGGCTGGAGCGGCTGCGCTATACCACCAGCCACCCGCGCGACATGTCCGACGATCTGATTGCGGCGCACGCCAACGAGCCGAAGCTGATGCCGTACCTGCATCTGCCGATCCAGTCGGGCTCGGACCGCATGCTCGCCGCCATGAACCGCAAGCACACGGCCGCCGAATACCTCGAGATCATCGCGCGCGTGCGCAGGGCGCGGCCCGATATCGCGCTGTCGACAGATTTTATCGTCGGGTTCCCCGGCGAGACAGAGGCCGATTTCGAGGCGACCCTGAGGATCGTCGAGACGGTCGGGTTCGCGCAGGCCTACTCTTTCAAGTACAGCGCGCGGCCGGGTACGCCCGGCGCCAAAATGGACGGCCAGCTCTCGGAGCAGGTCAAGGATGCGCGATTGCACCGCCTGCAACGGGTGCTGGAAACGGCGACCCGGCGGTTCAACGCCGCCTGTGTCGGGCGCACTGTGCCGGTGCTTTTCGATCGCGTCGGCCGGCGTCACGGGCAATTGATCGGACGTTCGCCCTATCTCCAGTCGGTGCACGCATTTGCCGAGGAATCGCTGCTCGGCCGCATCATGCCTGTGGAAATCCTCGGGTCAGGGCCGAACAGTCTCTCTGGTGTTATCCAGATGGCGCCTTATGCCGACAAAATCCCTGGACATCGGGGTATCGCGGCTGAATGATCCGCCCTGGCCGACCGGAATGCCTCTGGTCGGACACGGCGCATCGCTCGCGGTGCACCTGATCGTCGCTCGGGGTGTTCCCGTCGGGCGTTGCCATGGAGATGTGCGGCTTGACAGCAATTCGCGGGCAGACCAGCAACGTGCGCCTGGTCGTGCCGTTCGAGGACAACCGGCTCCTCGCACTCGTGCTCGGTCAGTTCGACGCCAATCTGGCGCTGATCGAGGATCGCCTCGGCATCGAGGCGCACGCGCACGGCAACGTCGTCATCCTCACCGGTCCGGAGGCCGGGTGCAAGACGGCGCGGCAGGTTCTCGAGGAGCTCTACAAGCTCGCCGGCAAAGGCGGGCCTATCGGCCCGGGCGATATCGAGGGGTTGATCCGCCACGCGCGCGACGAAGAAGCCCCGGGCGAACCCGGAGCGCAGGCGCAGATCGCAACGCGAAAGCGCGTCATCAAGGCGCGGACCCGGACACAGAGCGCCTACATGCGCGCCATCCAGTCGACCGACCTCGTGTTCGGCCTCGGACCTGCCGGCACTGGCAAAACATATCTCGCAGTGGCTTTCGCGGCGCATTTCCTCGAGCGCGGCATCGTCGAAAAAATCATCCTGTCGCGTCCCGCTGTCGAAGCTGGCGAGCGGCTGGGGTTCTTGCCGGGCGATATGCGCGACAAGGTCGACCCGTATCTCAGGCCGCTCTACGACGCGCTCTACGACGTGCTGCCGCCCGAGAAGGTCGAGCGCGACATCGAAACGGGCATCATCGAAATCGCGCCGCTGGCGTTCATGCGCGGGCGCACGCTGGCCAACGCTTTCGTCATTCTCGACGAGGCGCAGAATACCACCAGCATGCAGATGAAGATGTTCCTCACCCGTCTCGGCGAGAACGCCAAAATGGTCGTGACCGGCGATCCCTCGCAGATCGACCTGCCGCCCGGCATGACATCCGGCCTCGAGGAGGCCGTGCGACTGCTGAGCGGTGTCGACGGAATTGAAACGGTGCGTTTCGCCACCGCCGACGTCGTGCGTCGCGACCTCGTGGCGCGCATCGTCGAAGCCTACGACAAACCCGGCGCTACCGCAGCTTCGCAGCGGCGTGCCGCCGAGCCGGGCAACCGCTCATGATACGCGCATGACAGAGGAACCCGCATCATCGTCGCGTTTCCCGCCCGCGTCGTCCGGTGATCCGGGCGCTCGGTCGCAAGCGGATGGCGAAGCGGAGCCCGAACCGCGCATCGCCGTCGACCTCGTCGAGGACGGCGGCGACTGGTCCGACGTCGGCGATGCCGCGGCGCTTGCGGGCGCGGCGGCGGAAGCTGCCGCACGCCATGCAGCGGTAGCGGCATTGCTGCCGCTGGAGCCCTGCGAAGTCGCGATCGCACTTTCGAGCGACGAGGCCGTTGCTCGCCTCAACGGGACCTATCGCGGCAAGCCGAAGCCGACCAACGTCCTATCGTTTCCCGCGGCGCCCGGCACACCGGCGGCGACCCGCGATCGCGGCGTTTCGCTCGGTGATATCGTGCTCGCCGCCGAGACGGTGCTCAGCGAGGCGCGGGAAAGCGACACGCCGCCAGCACATCATTTCCAGCATCTCGTCGTGCATGCGGTTCTGCATCTCGTCGGCTTCGATCACCTGACGCCCGCCGACGCCGAACGGATGGAAGCGATCGAAGTCGACATTCTCGGGTCGCTCGGCATTCCCGATCCTTATGCAAGTTCGGAGCCCGACGACGGCGAGACGTCATCTGTCCGCCGTCCCTGAATTTTCGACTGCAACTCCAACCTGAAACGACTATGGCCACCGATACCAACCAGCCGGCACCGGAAGCGAACGCGACCCAGGACGAAACGCGCAGCGGCCTGCTGAACTGGCTCTCCACGCTTCCCGGCCGTCTTGGCCTGCAGGGCAAGGAAACCCTGCGCGACACCATCGAGAACGCACTGAAGGAAGGGCACGCCGGCGGCGAGAGCGCTTTTACCAGCGACGAGCGTCGCATGCTGCTGCGTCTGTTGCGGTTCGGTGCCAGCCGCGTCGTCGACATCATGGTGCCGCGCGCCGACATCATCGCGCTCGATGAAAGTGAACCTCTGCATGAATTGCTGGCCGAGTTCGAGGAGGCGGGCGTTTCGCGCATCCCGGTATATCACGACACGCTCGACGATCCGCGCGGCATGGTCCACGTCAAGGATCTGTTCGGCTGGATCGTCGAACAGGCACGCCAGACGGCGGCCAAGTCGCCGCCCGGCGCCAAGTCCGAGGGGGCTGACGACGGGCCGAAAGCTCCGCTCGATTTTGCCGGGCTCGATCTGTCGGCGTCGATTGCCTCGACCAAGATTCGCCGTCCCGTGCTCTATGTGCCGCCCTCGATGCCGGCCATGAACCTGCTCATCCGCATGCAATCGACGCGCATTCACATGGCGCTCGTCGTCGACGAATATGGCGGCACCGACGGCCTCGTGACCATCGAGGATCTGGTCGAGCAGGTCGTCGGCGATATCGAGGACGAGCACGACGAGGACGACGAGACGAACATCGTCACCGACGCCAAGCTCGGCTTGGTCGCCATAGCGCGCACGCCCGTGCAGGAGTTGGAAGAGCATCTGGGGATCAAGCTGCTGACCGCCGAGGAAGAAGAGGAAATCGATACGCTCGGCGGCCTCGTGTTCCACATGCTCGGGCGGGTTCCGGCGCGCGGGGAGATCGTGCGCCATGCTTCGGGGGTCGAGTTCGAGGTGCTGGAGGCCGATCCGCGCCGGGTCAAGAAGCTTAAGGTGCATGCACCGAAGGCAGCAGGCGGAGCAGAGCGGGGTGCGTGACGCAGGTGCATCGGCCGACGCGCGCCCGGCCGGTCACGCAGTGTCGGCGGTTGCCGCAGGCGTGGCCGGTGTCGCTGTTTCGGTATGTGTGCTGCGCGGCTGGCGCCGGCTGCTCGCGGCCCTCATCGCTGGCGGCGTTTCGGTTCTGGCCTTGCCACCGTTCTTTCTGTCGCCGGTTCTGCTGCTGACGCTTCCGGTGCTGGTCTGGCTCATCGACGAGCCGTCTCATCGACGAGATCAGGTGCCGGCCCGGCGGGGCCGATACTGGCGAGCGGCGCTCGCCGGATGGACGTTCGGCTTTGCATATTTCGTGCTCGGCCTGTTCTGGATCGGCGAAGCGTTCCTCGTCGAGGCTGAGAAGTTCGCCTGGCTGCTGCCTGCGGCGGTGACGCTGCTGCCGGCGTTCCTGGCGATCTTCTTCGGCGTCGCCGCCGCTGCCGCCGTGCTCATCTCGCGTCCGGGGCTTTCGCGCGTGCTTGCCCTGGCGATCACGCTGTCGATCGCCGAATGGTTGCGCGGCCATATCCTGACGGGTCTGCCGTGGAATGTGCTCGGCTATGTGCTGACGCCGCCGGGCGTGCTGCTGCAATCGGCGTCGTTGTTCGGCATCTACGGTCTGACCCTGTTGGCCGTCGTGGCGTTCGCCGCCCCGCTCGTTCGCCTGGCCGAGGTTGGTCGGCGCTCGCACCAGCCTTCGATGTGGCGGTATCTCGATGGTGTCTTGGTTGCAGCCGCCATCGTCGGTGGGCTGTCGCTCTATGGTCTGCATCGTCTATCGACGGCGACGGATGAGAGTGTCGCCGGGGTCAAGCTGCGCATCGTGCAGCCGAGCATACCGCAGCGCGAGAAATGGAGACCTGAGAAGCAGCGCGAAATCTTCGATTCTCATCTCGATCTGTCGCGCCGGAACGCTTCAGGGCAACTCGACGACCTGGCGGGGATCACACATGTGGTCTGGCCCGAGGCGGCGATGCCGTTCATGCCGCTGGAAAGTCCTCAGGCCCTCGCGGAAATCGCCGATCTGCTGCCCGACGACGTGTATCTGTTGACCGGCGCACTGCGTGCCGAGCGCCCGGCCGTTGACCCGACCGCCGTTGCAGCGGACCCGCTGGCCATGCGCCGGGCGACGCGCGTCTACAACTCGCTGATGGTCTTGAATGGCCGCGGTGGTCTGTCAGGCCTCTACGACAAGATCCACCTGGTTCCGTTCGGCGAGTATCTGCCGATACAGTCCACGCTGGAGAGCATCGGCCTCGAGCAGTTGACGCGCATGCGCGGTGGATTCGCCGCCGGTCGGTCGCCGCGGCCGATCATCGATGTGCCGGGGCTGCCGCCGTTGACGGCTCTGATCTGCTACGAGGCTATCTTCCCGGCGGCGGTGGTGCAAGGTGACGACAGGCCCGCCGTGATCGTCAACGCCACCAACGATGGGTGGTTCGGCCAGACGACCGGGCCGTATCAGCACTTCCACATGGCCCGCGTGCGCGCCGTAGAAGAAGGCGTGCCGCTGATCCGCGCCGCCAACAACGGCATCTCGGCGTTGATCGATCCGTTCGGCCGATACGAGCGCCGGCTGGGGCTGGACGAACGCGGCGTCATCGACACCGCACTGCCCCTCGCCATTTCGCCGCCGGTGTATGCGCGCCTCGGCGATGTCGTTTTTCTCGGGTTGATCATAATCGCGCTGTTCACGTTGTCGTGGTCGCGACGTGCCCATCTGCCGCAGTAGGGCAGAGCCGTGGTGGTTCGATCCGGCTTCGAATATTCGCGGTTCAGATGAAGTTGCCAAATTGTACAAGTGCGCGGTGACCGCGCATTCGGGTACGCTGATGAGGTCTGCATGAGTGCAGTGCAAAAGGTTCGCTGCGCTGTCCAGTATTTGAGAATGCCTTTTCTGATGCCTCGGCGCGCCAGGCACTTCGCGGGCTGAAGTTCTACACCAGTACTCTGCATGAAACTTCTCCGACCGCAGAGTTTTCGCCGCTGTCGCGCGGCAGGTCGCACGGTTGACGGACTATTTGCTCGGACCTAGAGAATAACCACCGCGTCGCGGTGGATGCTTTCCGGCTGGCGCTGCGAGTGGATAAACACATGGCAAAACAAGAAGACCAACAGTCCGAACAGGTAGCCGAGGAACGCAGCGCGCGGCGGCCGAACCCCATGGATGCCCA
>JBKBNR010000173.1:4064-6672 GCA_046295315.1 Hyphomicrobiaceae bacterium | reverse complement strand
TCGGCGATACGATCCGCGTCTCGTTGACGCCGGAGCCGGGCGGCGACCGCTCGCTCGAAGTGAAGGTGGCGCAGGAGATTCTGCAGACAATGGGGCTGCGCTCCTTCGTGCCGATCGTCGCGGCCTGTCCGGGATGCGGGCGCACGACATCGACGGTGTTTCAGGAACTGGCGCGCGACGTCGAGACAATGATCCGCGAGCGCATGCCCGAGTGGCGCAAAAGTTATCCCGGCGTCGAGACGATGACGCTCGCGGTGATGGGCTGCATCGTCAATGGACCCGGTGAATCGAAGCACGCCGATGTCGGCATATCGCTGCCTGGTACCGGTGAACAACCGGCAGCACCCGTGTTCATCGACGGCGCCAAAGCCATGACGCTACGCGGGCCCAACATCGCCGCCGACTTCAAGGTGATCGTCGAGGACTACATCGAACGCCGGTTCGGGCAAGGTGCCGCACCGCGCCATTTGACCGACGTCGCGGAATAGCGCTTTCGAGCATATTTCAATGATGTGAACGCCGGCCTTTGCAGTTCCCAATTGCTGACGGAACCTTGCCGCATTTGCTGCGTTAGAGGTTCATCAAGCGTGCCATCGTAAATTTCGGCGCGCCGCGCTCGGCCGCCGACGACCTTTCCGAAGGTCGTCAGCCGGCAGCCCGGGCGTCTGATGCCTTCCGGGCCATGCCCATCGGCGGCCTGTATCAGATCGGCACGCGTAGCAATGGGGACGACACCATGATCAAGCCAACAGTCGCTGTCGCAATCGGCGCACTGTCTATCGCCGCCACTGTTTCGGCTGCCGCCGCCGCCGACCTTGGCTCGTACCGGCCGGCATCGACGCCGGAACAATTCTACGATCCGCCGGCGCCCAAGACGTGGCGCGGGTTCTACGCCGGCGTCAACGGCGGCTATGCCTGGGGCAGCACGGATCCCGTCATCGTCTCCGGAGGCAGCGCCTCGGGCGCCATGGCCGCCATCGACCCGGATGGATGGCTCGGCGGCGGACAGATCGGCTACAACGCCGAGTTCGGCCGCTTCGTGCTCGGCGTCGAAGCCGACATTCAGGGCGGCAACATCGAGGGGTCGACGGCCGGCATCATCGGTGCGCCGCCGTTCGCAGCGGCTGCGTCGTCGGAGATGAACTGGCTGTCGACGATGCGCGCCCGCGCCGGTGTTTCGACGGGCCCGGTCCTGCTCTATGCGACCGGCGGTCTGGCGTTCGGCGATTTCGACTACACGCTGGCCGGCGCTGACGGATCGTTTGCGGCTGGCGGCAAGACGCTCACCGGCTACGCCGTCGGCGGCGGCATGGAGTGGGCGCTGTCGCCCAACTGGTCGCTCAAGTCGGAGTATCTCTACATCGACCTCGGCGACGCACGGATCGCCGGTGTCGATGGCGGTGGTGCTCCCATCTCGGCCAACTTCGACAATGCGTTCCACACCATCCGCGCCGGTCTGAACTATCGGTTCTGAACTATCGGTTCTGAACTCGCGCTGCGAACGAAATCGAAATGACGACAGCGCCTGCGGCCCACAGCCGCGGGCGTTTTGCCGTTCAACCCGTTGTTGGCGTTCAGCACGTTGCCAATTCGCGTCTGTTACCGGCCGCAAACAAGTTTACCATCCCGACGCTGATGATGTGGCGCGGGGGCATTGGGGATGTTCGGACTTGATTCGGCGGTGCTGGTGTCGCTCGGCCTGTCGCTGCTCGTCTACTTCGTAGTGATCTATCTCATACATCTGCGTGTGCGGGCGGCGCAGGACGGCCGCGAGCATGACCTGACGGAGTATTTCGCCTCGGGGCGTGATCTCGATCTGAAGACGGCCATCGCGACGCTGGGTGCCACCGAGATCGGTCTCATCACCATCGCCTACAACGCACAGAAGGGCTTCAACGAGGGCTTCTCCGCGTTCCACATCGGCGTTGCCGGGTTGATCGGTTGCGCGATCGTCGGTCTCACAGGGTTCGTCGTCGCGCCGATCCGCCGGACGGGCGTGCTGACGCTGCCGGAATATTACGGCCAGCGCTACGGCCGCGACGTGCGCATCCTCGGCGCCACAGTCATGGCGCTCGGCGGCATTCTCAACATGGGTCTGTTCGTCAAGGTGGCGGCGCTGTTCATCGTCTCGATGCTCGGCGTCGAGGCGAGCCCCGGAATCGTCGTTGCCCTCATGGTGGTGCTCGTGCTGGTCGCCGTCGCCTATACCGCGTTTGGCGGCATGCGCTCGGTCGTCGCCACTGATGTCCTGCAGTTCGTTCTGCTCACCATTGGCGTCATCGTTGCAATTCTCGCCATGCTGTGGGTCGTGCCGTTTGGCGATGTCGTCGCGGCGGTGACGCGCGAGAAGGGTCCGAGCGGCTTCGATCCGGTGGCGAACCCGAATTTCGGACCGGTCTACATGATGTGGATGGTGCTGGTGGCGGGCGTCGTGTCGTCTGCCATTTGGCCGACGGCGCTGACGCGCGCCCTGCTGATCGCGGACGAGCGCGACGTCAAGCGCGCCTATCTCTTCTCGTCGTTGATCTTCATGGGCCGCATGATCCTGCCGGCGATGCTCGGCGTCATCGCTATCGCCTATTTCAGTGGCTCAGGCGGCGGCGATGCC
>JBKBNR010000173.1:2031-4054 GCA_046295315.1 Hyphomicrobiaceae bacterium | reverse complement strand
CGCCTTCGGCCGGCGCACCGCAGCGCTCGAGGCGCACGGCAGCGATGCGGATCTTGTCGCGACGCCGGTGATGCTGGGTCAGGCGCTGCCTGGATGGCTGGTCGGCATGCTCGCCGTCGCCATGTTCGCGTCGTTCATGTCGACGCAGGACAGCTATCTGTTCTGCTGGTCGTCGATCATCGCACGCGACATCCTGGCGCCGCTCAAGGGACGCGACAACGACGCGGTGTTTCAAAAGCGTGCGACGCAGATCGGTATCGCGGCAATCGCCGCGTATGAAATCTACTGGGGCCTCGTCTACGACGGTGGCGAAGACATCTGGGATTACCTCGCGGTTTCCGGCGCCATCTATTTCTGCTCCGGCATCGTGCTGCTTGCGGGCGGCCTCTATTGGAAGCGCGCCACGCGACGCGGTGCGCTCGCGGCGCTGGCGCTCGGCTTCACATCCATTGTCGCGCTCGGGCCGGTGAAAGCGGCGCTCGGCCTCGACGGTGTATCGGCACCGGCGATCGGCTTCGCCGCGATTGCCTTGTCACTCGCCGGCTTCATCGTCGGGTCGTTGACCGAAACGCCGGGTGATGCCGCAGCCAAGGGCCGGTTGCGCGTCAGCTCCGGCGGTTGACGACGAAGCGCGCCGCCTCCTGCAACGTCGCGGCGGCGACGCCGAAGGGAGCGAGCAATGCGATCGCCTCGGCCTCGAGATCGACCAGCCTGGCGCGCGCCTCAGCGATGCCCATCAGCGAAACCAGTGTCGCCTTTCCTGCCGCCGCATCCTTGGCGACGGCCTTGCCGGTCTCTGCCGTGCTGCCCTCGACGTCGAGCAGGTCGTCGGCGATCTGGAATGCAAGCCCGAGCGTGTCGCCGAAGCGTTCGAGGCGCTGGCGGGTGTCGGCATCGGCGCCAGCCAGAATGGCGCCCGAGACGCACGCGAAGCGGATCAGCGCGCCCGTCTTCATCGCCTGCAGGCGGCGGATGTGTTTCGCGTCGTGTTCCGGCCCGCCCGTGATGCGTTCCGCTTCGAGATCGAAAGCCTGGCCGCCGACCATTCCCGCCGCACCCGAGGCGCGTGCCAGCGCCAGCGTCAACCCGCTGCGAACCCGCGCGTCGGGATGACACTCCGGCGCGGCGACGATCTCGAACGCCAGCGTCAGCAGGCCGTCGCCGGCGAGGATCGCGGTCCACTCGTCGAACTCGCACCACACTGTCGGCCGGCCGCGTCGCAGACGGTCGTTGTCCATCGCTGGAAGATCGTCGTGGGCGAGCGAGTAGCAGTGCACGCATTCGAGTGCGGCCGCCGTATCGACGGCAGCCTCCGGTGCCAAGCCGAGCATGCGAGCGCTCTCGATGACGAGGAACGGGCGGAAGCGCTTGCCGCCGCCGAGTACGGCGTGGCGCATGGCAGCGGCAAGGCGCGGCGACGTGATGGCCGGTCCGGCAGCGGTGTCGAGGAAATGCGACAGCCGGGCTTCGACGAGTGTGGCGGCGGCGTCCAGTCTTTGCGGGAACGGCATCGATGCCCTACTTAGGTTCTGAGGCAACATTTCGGGACCGACGGTATAGCACCGCTCGCGGGCGCCGGCACAACTCGTGGCGCTGGCGCTCGAGGGCGCGAAGGAACTCGACTGGGCCGGCACGGTTCGACGACGAGGATCGCTCACGGGAGGGCGCTTTGGCGGACGAGGCGACGGAGAGCGAAACGGGCAAGCGGCCACCTCCGCGCGTCACAGCGGCGTCGCGCGCGGTCGTTGCCCGCATCGGTGCGGTGCTACTGGCCGAGCGGCATCGCCCGATCCGGCCCTTGCCCCGGCTGACCGCGACACCGGCTGCTGCGTCAGAAGCGGCCGCCCCGGCGCTCGTCGCAACGGCGCGGCAGGCCCCGACGATCCCCTCCAGTGAGGCGCGCATGCCGGTATTGACGGCTGCGACCGATGCTACGCTGGAAACCGCGGCCACAGCGTCTTTGGTGGCGGCGCAAGCCGAACCGCAGGCTGGCGCCAAAAAACAGGATGTCGATGAACCGGGC
>JBKBNR010000173.1:0-2021 GCA_046295315.1 Hyphomicrobiaceae bacterium | reverse complement strand
GCCGCCTCGCCTGACGTCGCGTTCGACCGCTTCACGCTGGAGATGCCGCATCGGGCGGCGGTGGTTTCACCGTTTGCGCTTCGGCCCGGGCAACGCGAACCAGCGCTTTCGTTCTCCAGTGCGGCACCGCCGGCGATCGCTGCGGATCAGGCCGTGGGGCCAGGCGAGCCGCGCACTCTTGCGCCGTCTCCGGCCGGAACTGCCGAGAGCGCGGCAACGGCCGGGCACGAGGCAATTCGGCGCGATGGCGGCGAACGACCGACTTCCCGGCAGTGGTTGCGATTTGCCGTGCGCGTCGTCGCGGCACTTTTTGCAATCTGGCTGGTGGCGTCTGTGCTCGCCATCGCTCTCTTTCGCTTCGTCGATCCGCCCGGTTCCATGCTGATGGCGCAGCAACGCCTCGGCGGCGTGTCGATCCGGCAGACGTTCGTACCCATCGCGCGCATATCGCCGAACCTCGTGCATGCGGTCGTCGCGTCGGAGGACAGCCGCTTCTGCCGGCATTGGGGCATCGACCCTGAGGAGGTGGCGGCGGCGATCGAGAGAGCCCGCGATGGCGTGCCGCGCGGCGCCTCCACCATCACCATGCAGGTGGCCAAGAACCTGTTTCTCTGGCCTTCGAAGAGCTATGTGCGCAAGGCGCTGGAGGTGCCGCTGACGCTGGCCATCGAGGCTATGTGGTCGAAGCGGCGGATCATCGAGGTCTATCTCAATATCGCGGAATGGGGACCGGGCGTTTTCGGCGCCGAGGCCGCGGCCCAGCATCATTTCCGCAAAGCGGCGAGTGCGTTGTCGCGGCGCGAGGCGGCGCTGCTGGCAGTCTCGCTGCCAAATCCCATCCAGCGGAGCGCCGGCAAGCCTGGAGCGGGCCTTTCGCGCCTCGCGCGGATCATCGAAGCGCGCATGCGCCACATCGGCCCGGCGGCGCGCTGCACGGGCGTGTAACGGCTGGTTACTCCGCGAGGAGATTGCGGTCGCGCCATGCTGCGGCGGCGGCCTCGGCTTTGGCGCGGTCGGCTTTTGACAGGTTGGCGACGAGTTCGTCGAGCACCTTGTCGGCCTCGATGCCGGAGGCTTTCGCGATCAACCGCCACTTGGCGGCTTCGACGGCGCTCTTCTCGACGCCGATGCCTTCGACATAGAGATGAGCGAGGCGGTTCTGCGCTCCAGCGACGTTCTTGTCGGCGGCCTTGCGCAGATACTGCGCCGCCTTCGGCTCGTCACTGGTCAGGCCGAGCCCGCGCAGCAGCAGCACCGCATACTCGAACTCGGCGGCCGCCATACCCTGCTCGGCGGCAAGCTTCAGCCACTTTGCGGCTTCGAGTGCGTTCGGCGCAACGCCCGCGCCGTTCTGATACAGCGACGCCAGATCGTACTGCGCTTCGGCAATGCCCTTCTCGGCGGCGTATGTGATGTGCTGTACGGCACGATAGGGGTTCTCCGGCTTGCCGTCGCCCTTGAGGAACAGCAGGCCGAGATTGTAGTTGGCGGCGGCGTGCCCTGTCTTGGCCGCGCGCTCGAACAGTTCCGCGGCGGCCGCGCGGTCCTTGGCGACGCCGCGCCCCTCGGCCAGCATCACCGCGTAGGCGAAGGCTCCGTTGATGTCGCCGAGTTCGGCGGCGCGCTGCATCCATTGTGCGGCGAGCGAAGCGTTGACCGGTACGCCGAGCCCTTCGCCGTGAATCCGCGCGACGAGGACGTGCGCGGTGGCATCCCCCTTCTCAGCCAGAGCCTGTGCCAGTTTCAGCGCCGTGAGGTAGCGGCCCTGATCGAACGCGAGATAGGCGTCATCCTCGCCGGCCGGTGCGCTGCTTTTCGGACGCTGCGCGGGTGCGACCTTGCCGGCACCGCCGGGGGCGGTCTTGCCGTGTGTCGAGACATTGCCGCCCGACAGCGATTTTTCCGGTTTGGCTTCAGCGGAACGTGGCGCGGCGGCGGCCCGGGCGCGGTGCGGCGCCGGTTCTTCCGCGCGCTGCGACCAGGAACTCGTTTCGGCGGCGACCGGGGGCGCCCCGGTCAGC
>JBKBNR010000172.1:0-6702 GCA_046295315.1 Hyphomicrobiaceae bacterium | reverse complement strand
GGCGACTGCTTCGCCGCGCTCCGCCAGAAGGACATCGTGGTCCATCACCCCTACGAGAGCTTCGACGTCGTCGTGCAGTTCCTGCGCCAGGCGGTCGCCGACCCCAACGTCATGGCCATCAAATGGACGCTCTATCGCACGTCGCGCGACAGCCCCATCGTGCGGGCGTTGAAGGAAGCCGTCGAGGCCGGCAAATCGGTCACCGCGGTCGTCGAGTTGAAAGCGCGCTTCGACGAAGCCGCCAACATCCGCTGGGCGCGCGACCTCGAAAGCTCGGGCGTGCATGTCGTCTATGGCTTCATCGAGCTGAAGACGCACGCCAAGCTCGGCCTCGTCGTGCGCCGCGAAGGCCACGACCTCGTCACCTATTGCCACATCGGCACGGGCAACTATCACCCGCAGACGGCGCGCATCTACACCGACCTGTCGCTGTTCACCAACGACCCCGCCATCGGCCGCGACGTGACGCGCATCTTCAACTTCGTCACCGGCTATGGCGAACCCGGCGCGCTGGAAGCCATGGCGGCATCGCCGCGCGGCATCCGTGATCGCATCCTGTCGCATATCCGCGAGGAGATCGACCACGCGCGCGCCGGCCGCCCCGCCGCGATCTGGATGAAGATGAACTCGCTCGTCGACCGCCAGACCATCGATGCGCTGTATGAAGCGAGCGAGGCCGGCGTCGAGATCGACATCATCGTGCGCGGCATATGCTGCCTCCGGCCCGGCATTCCGGGGCTCTCCTCGCGCATCCGCGTCAAGAGCATCATCGGCCGTTTCCTCGAGCACGCACGCATCTACTGTTTCGGCCGCGGGGAGGGGTTGCCGGGGCCACGCGCCGCCGTGTACATCAGCTCCGCCGATATGATGCCGCGCAATCTCGATCGTCGCGTCGAGGCTATGGTGCCGTTGCTCAACCCGACCGTACACGCCCAGGTGCTCGAACAGATCATGGTGGCCAACTTGATCGACAACCAGCAGAGCTGGCGCATCAATGCCGACGGCTCGTCGACGCGCATCGCGCCCGCGGAGGGGGAGGAGCCGTTCAACGCCCACAAATACTGTATGACCAATCCCAGCCTGTCGGGCCGGGGCGCGAGCCTCGCCCGCAACAGGCCGCCGGACTTCAGCCTGAAGCGCCTCAGAGGCGACAAATAGGAAACGGCCCGTGGCGAACTTCTGGCAGCTCATCTCCGGTGCGTCGGGCAAACGCGAGTTGGAGCCGATCGCGGTCGTCGACATCGGATCGAATTCCGTCCGGCTCGTCGTCTACGAGGGCACGGTTCGCGCACCGACACCGATCTTCAACGAGAAGGTCCTGTGCGGCCTCGGCCGCACCGTCGCCTCGACGAACCGCCTGGAACAGGATGCCGTCGATCGCGCCTTGCTGGCGCTCAGGCGATTTCACGCCATCGCGCGCGGCATGCGCGTGAAGAACGTCTGGGCGATCGCCACGGCGGCGGTCCGCGAGGCGCAGAACGGCTCGCTGTTCATTGCCGGGGCCGAGCGGGCGCTCGGCTGCCGCATCGAGGTGCTGTCGGGTGAAAAGGAAGCAATTCTCGCCGCCAGCGGCATCATCATGGGCTTCGTCGAACCCGACGGCATTGCCGGCGATCTCGGCGGCGGCAGCCTCGAGCTGATCGACATTGCGCACGGGCAGCTCAACCATGCGACGACACTGCCCCTCGGGGGCCTGCGCTTGATCGACACCACGAAGAGCCGCCTCGACAAGGCACTCCTCGTCGCGGAGGAGGCGGTCGCCTCCGTCGATTGGGTGAAGAACGGCCGCGGGCGCACGTTCTACGCCGTCGGCGGCACATGGCGCTCGCTCGCCAAGATGTACATGGAGCAGACCAGCTATCCGCTGCGCGTCATGCACGGCTTCTCGGCGCCGACACGTACTATGATCGCGTTCTGCGACCAGATCGTTAAGGCGAAGAAGCTGTCGTCGCTGGCCGGTGTCGGCGAAGTCGCCAAGGCGCGGCGCGACGTGCTGCCCTATGGTGCCGCGGTTCTGCTGAGCGTGCTGAAACGCCTGGAGCCCTCGCAGGTCGTGTTCTCGGTATTCGGCGTCCGCGAGGGACTGCTTTACACGCTGCTGCCCGCAGACGAAAAGGCCCGCGATCCGCTGCTCTCGTTCGCCGACGACTATGCGCGGCTGCGCTCACGCTCGCGGGAACATGCTGTCGAACTCTGCCAGTGGACCGACGGCCTGTTCGAGAGCGCCGGCATCGACGAGACGCTCGAGGAGCGCCGCCTGCGCCACGCCGCCTGCCTGCTCTCCGACATCGGCTGGCGTGCCCACCCCGATTATCGCGGCGAGCAGAGCCTCAACGTCATCGCCCATGCCGGGCTCGGCGGCATCGACCACATTGGCCGCATCTTTCTCGCCCTTGCCGTCTATTTCCGCCACGCGGGCCAAGGTGAGTCGCATGGCGAGCATCTTTCCAGCCGCTTGAAGTCGCTGGTCTCCAAGCGGCTGCTGCAGCGGGCGCGCCTCGTCGGCTGCGCGGTGCGCGTGGCGCATATGCTGTCGATCGGGCTGCCGGGGGTCATCGACGTGACACCGCTGCGCGTCGAGGGGGACCGCCTCGTCCTGGTGCTGCCGCAACCCTACGCCGACCTCGACGGCGAGCGCCTGCGCCGCCGCCTCGCGATCCTCGCCGGGCTGATCGGCAAGGAACCGCACGTCGAAGTCGTCACCTGAGATAATCTGCAAAACGAGATAAAGCGCTGCGAGGCCGTGTGCCATAGTTCTGCCAACAGCGGACGGCCTCGTGACGCACCGATGGCGTACCGCTGGATGTGCTATATTGCGGCCGAGGACTCCAGGCGCGCGGCGCCGTTGTGTGGCGCCCCCTCGATGATCACTCAGGCTTGACGGACAAACGCGAGCGATGGCCAACGACCTTTACGGCATTCTCGGGCTACAACGCAGCGCATCCGACGATGAGATTCGCGCAGCGTTCCGTCGGCTGGCGAAAACCAGCCATCCGGATCTCCACCCTGGCGACAAGGCCGCCTCGGAACGGTTCAAGAAGCTGTCGGCAGCCTACGAGATACTCGGAGACGCGGAGAAGCGCCGCCAGTACGACGCCGGGCTGATCGATGCCACGGGCGAACCCGTGCGCGGCTTCGGTGCGCGCCATCCCCACGCCCACGGCGCGGCCGGCAGCCAGCCGTTCGGCGACGTCTTCGCCGATTTCTTCGGCGACGGCGGCTTCGGTGGGCGTGCCCGCCCTGGCTTCAAGGCGCGCGGCCAGGATGTCCGCTACACGCTCGATGTCGATTTCCTCGAAGCGATAGCGGGGGCGCGCAAGCGCGTCACGATGCCGGACGGCGGCGTGCTCGACCTCGTCGTTCCGGAGGGCACCAGCGACGGCCAGGTGCTGCGCCTCAAGGGCAAGGGCAAGCCGGGGCTCGGCGGCGGCGAGACGGGTGACGCGCTGGTCGAAGTCAAGGTGCGCCCGCACCCGATCTTCACGCGGAACGGCGACGACATCGCCATGCCGCTGTCCATCAGCCTCGACGAAGCCATTCTTGGGGGCAGGATCGAGATTGCGACGCCTTCGGGCCGCCTCCACCTGACACTGCCGAAGGGCACCAGTTCGGGTCAGGTGTTCCGCCTGCGTGGCAAGGGTGCGAAAAACACCAGCACGGGCAAAACCGGCGATCTCCTCGCGACCGTACAGATCGTATTGCCGGAAAAGATCGACGATGGCCTCGCCTACTTTATCTCCGAGTGGCGGAACAAAAACCGCTACGATCCGCGCAAGTCGTAGCTGGCGGCTGCCTCCCGGCCCGGAGCGCAATCACGAAGCCGTGGGGGCGGTTGATCGCGGGCGGCGCCGCTCCCAACTCAGGCAAATGCAGCGATATCATCTCGCACCCGCCCGTTCGATCGTCCGCGGGCTCTCTTGGCGTCATCACCCGGAGGTAACTGCATGACTGGAAGCATCATCACCCGCCGTGCCCTGATTGCCGCGGGCGGCACCGTGGTCGCAGCCGGCGTCGCCGGCCACGGCGCACCCCCCGAGGCCAAGGGTCTGGCGCCGCCCCCGGCGAAGCGTGGCGGCGCCAACAACTATATCAAGGGTGCACCGATCGTCGAGCGGATCGGCGGCGGCGGCTTCTGGATGACGGGCACCGTCCGTCGCGCCGGCGACGGGGCGCCGCTCGCAGGTCAGCGCATTCAGATCTGGGCGCACACCACCGAAGGCTATGAGAGCGACGTACGCAGCCACGGCGCCACTCTGACCGACGCCAACGGCGTGTTTCGCCTCGAGATGCCGCAGATCGTCCCGGCGTTCGGCCAAGCCCATGGGCACCTCGCCTATGACAGCGGGGACTTCAAGACGGTATTCCTGCGTCCGCTGATGGCCAGTTCCAAGGATACAAGCCTCGAAGCGCACTTCGTGCTGGAACCGGTCTGACGACTTGAAGGCCATCGGCGTGATATCGGCCCGCGCGGCCCTGACGTGGGCGGCGCTCGCGGTCGCTGTCGCCGTGCCGCTCGCTGCCGCGGCGGTGAGCCCCCTGCACCAGTGGCGCGGGCCCGTCTACATCGCCGCCGGGTTCGCCGGCGTCGTCGGTCTCGCCTTGATGCTCGTGCAGCCTCTGCTGATCGGCGGCTATCTGCCGGGGCTTTCAGCCTATCGCGGGCGGCGGGTGCATCGCTGGATCGGCGGGCTGCTCGTCCTCGCGGTGATCGTGCATGTCGTCGGTCTGTGGGTCACCAGCCCACCCGATGTGATCGACGCTCTCCTTTTCGACTCACCGACACCCTTCTCGAACTGGGGCGTCGTCGCCATGTGGGCAATCTTCGCAACGGCGCTTCTCGCACTCGTGCGGCGGCGCGCACGCCTCGGTCTGCGAACCTGGCGCGTCGCGCATACCGCCTTCGCGGTGGTCATCGTGATCACCACCGCGGCGCACGCCATGTTGATCGAAGGGGCCATGGAGACGGTATCGAAGGCCATTCTGTGCGCACTCGTGATCTTGGCGACCTTGAAAGTCGTCGCCGACCTGCGTGTCTGGACGACGCGGTCGAACGCGCGGTGACAGGGATGGGCGCGCAGACTTCGGCGCGACAGGAGACTTCGGCGCGCACGGAGGCTGTCGCGCGCGTGAATACTGCGCCGCGATATGCCGGTTCCGCAGCAGGGGCGACGATGTCTACAGCCGCCGCACCGCGACCTCACCCTTCTCGAGGGTGAGGGCCAGTTCTCCGCGCTTCAAGGCCGCCGCGTCGGCGCCGAAAATCTCGCGCCGCCAGTCGCGCATCGCCGGCACGTCCGGATCGTCGTGCTGCGCGATCAGTTCCAGCTCGGAGCCATCGGCGATGAGGCGCGGCGCGACCCCGTGACGGGCCGCCGAGGCTTTCAACAGGACCTTCAGGAGTTCCAGCGTCGCCGTGGCTTCCGCCGACAGCGGCTCGCCCTGCCGCAGCGGCGGCACGTCCTTCATGTCGCGTTCCAGGCCCCGCTTCACCGCCTCGACGATTTCCCTGGCCCGCGAGGACCGCGAGAACCCGTCGCTGAGGGTGCGCAACTGCGCCATCTGCTCGGGCGCCGTCGGCATCTGGTTCGCGATATCGAACAGCGCTTCGTCGCGCATGATGCGGCCGCGCGGCACATCCTGCGATTGCGCCAGTCGCTCGCGCCACGCCGCAAGCTCCATCAGCACGGAGAGCGCCTTGCGGCTCTTGACGCGCAGCTTCAAGCGCTTCCAAGCGTCTTCGGGCCGCGTCTCGTAGGTCGATGGATCGCAGAGAACGGCCATTTCCGATTGCAGCCAGTGCTCGCGCTGTGTCCGGTCGAGTTCGCCTTTCAGGTGCTGGTAGACGTCGCGCAGATGCGTCACGTCGCCGAGCGCATAGACGAGTTGCCTGTCGGACAGCGGGCGGCGGCTCCAGTCGGTGAAGCGCGACGACTTGTCGATGTCGTGGCCGGTGATCTTCTTCACGAGGTTGCCGTAGCTGACCGAGTCGCCGAAGCCGCAGACCATGGCGGCCACTTGCGTGTCGAAGATTGGCGCCGGGATCAGCCGACCCTGCGCCCACACAATCTCGACGTCCTGACGCGCGGCGTGGAACACTTTGACTACCGAGGCGTCGCCCATCAGCTCCCACAGCGGATCGAGCGACAGCCCCTTGGCGAGTGGATCGACGATCGCCTCGACGTCCGGTCCGGCGAGTTGGACGAGGCACAACTGAGGCCAGAATGTCTGCTCGCGCAGGAACTCCGTGTCGACAGCCACGAACGGATGGCTGGCGAGCTGACGGCAGACGGCGGCGAGAGAATCGGTCGAGGTCAGAACTTGCATGGAGACGCCGATATATCCCAGCTTCGCCGCCTTGTCGCGGGGCTTTACTCAGGTGCGCGGAAGTCGACGCCGCATGGCCGGGCTGGCGGCTTGACTTTCCGGGGGTCGCATGCGCTTTTCCGGCGCTTGAAGCAGGGGCAGGCAACATTTCCAAAGGGCAGAACGCCATGTCGGGTGCGAAGGCGGAGACGAAACCGGTGATCGGCGCGACGAAGCGCTACCGCTCGCAGACCTGCGGCGGATTGCGCAAGGCCGACATCGGCAACGACACCCGCCTGGCCGGATGGGTGCACCGCGTCCGCGACCATGGCGGCGTGCTGTTCATCGATCTGCGCGACCACTACGGCCTGACCCAGGTGGTCGCCGATCCCGACAGCC
>JBKBNR010000171.1:1539-6704 GCA_046295315.1 Hyphomicrobiaceae bacterium | reverse complement strand
TAGGGACCCGGCGAGATCAAACGTTCCGACGGCCACCGCGGCACTATAACTTCATCTGGGTTCGGCGCGCGGTGCGACGGTCTGGCAGATTGCCGCCGGACCCGGAGCGGCGCCGGTGTATCCCCTGTGACCGGTCGAACTGGTGCTGCACGTTGGACACGATCGTCGCCAAGACCGACTTGCGGCGTGCTGCGAGGGAGCGCCGCGCGGCGGCTTTCGCGCGTCATGGCGTTGCTGCGGGCCAGGCGATCGGCGCTCGCGGCCTTTCACCCATCGAGATCCCCGCATGCGCTGCCGTCTCGGCATTCCTCGCCATCGGTGAAGAGATCGATCCCCTGCCGCTGATGCGGCGGCTGTGGGCGGATGGACACGAAATCGCGCTGCCGGTGATGATCGGCAAGGCGCTGCCGCTGGTGTTTCGCCGCTGGCGCGAGGGCGAACCGCTCGGCGAGGTGCAATGGGGCATCCGCGAGCCGCTTCCCAACGCCCCCGAAATGGTGCCGGATGTCATGCTGGTGCCGTTGCTGGCTTTCGACCGGCGCGGGTTTCGGTTGGGCTACGGCGGCGGCTTCTACGATCGCTCGATCGCCCGCGTGCGCGCCCTGAAGCCTCTCGTGACGGTCGGCATCGCCTACGATGAACTCGAGGTCGACGCCGTGCCGCACAACGCGTATGACCAGCCTCTCGACTGGGTTCTGACGCCGTCGGGTCCGATACTCTGCCGCGCATGAGGCTTGGCAACGAATGCGGTTTCTGTTTCTGGGTGATGTCGTCGGCCGCAGCGGCCGCTTAGCCGTGCTCGAGCATCTGCCGCGACTGCGCCAGCGCTACGCTCTCGATTTCGTCGTCATCAACGGCGAGAACGCCGCTGCGGGTTTCGGCATCACCGAAAAGATCTGCGACGAACTTCTGGACGCCGGTGCCGATGCCGTGACGCTCGGCAACCACGCCTTCGACCAGAAGGAGACGCTGGTTTTTATCGAGCGCCAGCCGCGGCTCATCCGGCCCATCAACTTCCCGAAGGGCACGCCGGGGCGCGGCGCGGGGCTTTATAAAGCGAAAAACGGCGCCGACGTGCTCGTCATCAACGCCATGGGCCGTGTCTTCATGGCCGATCTTGATTGCCCGTTCCGCGCCATCGACAACGAGATCACGGCGTGCCGGCTGAAGCAGGGCGCCGACGTGATCTTCATCGATTTCCACGCCGAGGCGACCAGCGAGAAGCAGGCGCTGGGGCACTTCGTCGACGGCCGGGTTTCAGGGCTCGCCGGTACCCACACGCACACCCCCACGTCGGACGAGCGCATCCTCGGCCGCGGCACCGCCTACATGACCGACGCCGGAATGTGCGGCGACTACAACTCGGTGCTCGGCATGGACAGCGAGGAGCCGATCACCCGGTTCATCACCAAAATCCCGCGCGGGCGGTTCGAGCCGGCGATGGGGCCGGCGACTGTCTCCGGGCTCGCCATCGACATCGACGATGCGACGGGGCTTGCGCGAGCCGTCGCGCCACTGCGCATCGGCGGTGTGCTGAAGCCTGCCATCCCGGACTTCTGGAGCGCATGATGGCCAGCGCACCTGAGGTCCGCGCCGCCGTGGCCGGTGATGAAGCGCGCTGGCGCGAGCTTTGGGACGGATACCTTCATTTCTACCACCAGCGGCTCGACGAAGTCACAATCGCCACCACATGGCGGCGCGTGCTCGAGCCGGGCTCGGGTATGTTCTGCCGGCTCGCGGTGGTCGATGGCACAGCGGTCGGTTTTGCCATCGGCGTGCTGCATCCGGGGACCTGGACGGCAGCGCCGATCTGCTATCTCGAAGACCTTTATGTCGAAACGGTCAGTCGCGGCGCCGGAGTCGGCCGGGCGTTGATCGACGATGTCGTCGGCCTCGCCCGCGCGAACGGCTGGTCGCGGCTCTATTGGCATACCGAGGCGGACAACATCGCCGCCCGCGCGCTCTACGACCGGTTCGTCGCGGCCGACGGGTTCGTGCGCTATCGCATGTTTCTTGGGTGATTCCCGGGCTGATCCCTGGGCTGAATCCGTCAGGCCTCGACCGGCTTTGCGCGACGCGACGGGCCATCGCTCACTCTTGACCGGTGGCCGCGCGTTCGCGCAAATGAGTGTCCGATTTTTCCTCGAAACTGAGCGAGACGACGCGCCATGGCCGGCCATTCAGCTTTCAAGAACATCATGCACAAGAAGGGGCGGGCGGACGCCGCGCGCGCCAAGATGTTCGCCAAACTCGGCCGGGAAATCACAGTTGCCGCCAAGCTGGGGATGCCCGATCCGGCGATGAACCCGCGCCTCAGGCTCGCCGTGCAGGCGGCGCGTGCTGAAAACATGCCGAAAGACAACATCGAGCGCGCCATCAAAAAGGCTCAGGGCAACGACGCCGGCAACTACGATGCCGTTCGCTACGAGGGCTATGCGCCGGGCGGCGTCGCCGTCATCGTCGAGGCGTTGACCGACAACCGCAATCGCACCGGCGGCGCGGTGCGCGCCGCGTTCGCCAAGTTCGGCGGCAATCTCGGTTCGACCGGATCTGTGTCGCACATGTTCAATCATGTCGGCGAAATCACATACAAGGCCTCCGCCGGTTCGGCAGAAAAGGTCCTGGAGGCGGCGATCGAAGCCGGTGCCGACGATGTCGTATCCGACGCCAGCGGCCACACCATCGTCTGCTCGTTCGACAGCCTGGGCACAGTAGCGGCTGCGCTGGAAAGCTCGCTCGGCGAGGCCGAAAGCTCCAAGGCGATCTGGAAGCCCAATCTCTCGACCCCCGTCGACGAAGATCAGGCGCGCTCGATCATGAAGCTGATTGCGATGCTCGAGGACGACGACGACGTGCAGACCGTGTTCGCCAACTTCGAGGTTTCCGACGACGTCATGCGCAAGCTGACCGCGGCCTAGGCGCTCTCCCGTCGGCGACGCGATCGAGACTTTGGCGGTGAGGGGGCGGCGCCGAGCGCTCGGTGTTCGTGGCTTTGGCGTTCTTTCGGGGGCGGTGGGCGTGGTATCTCTCACCACATGCAGAGAGAATCGATTCGCATCATCGGCATCGACCCCGGCCTTCGGAGAACCGGCTGGGGCATCATCGAAAGCGATGGCGTGCGCCTCGTCTATGTGGCGAGCGGGCATCTCGTGTCGGACAGCAAGGAGGCGTTGGCCTACAGGCTGCGCCAACTCTACGAAGGCATCGTCGGCGTCGTATCGTCGTATCGACCGCAGGAAGCGGCGGTCGAGGAGACGTTCGTCAACGAGAACGCAAAGGCCACTTTGAAGCTGGGCCAGGCGCGTGGCATGGCGCTGCTGGCCCCGGCGATGAAGGGCTTGCGCGTCGCGGAATATCCGCCGAACCTCGTCAAGAAAACGGTCGTCGGCGCCGGACACGCCGAAAAGCACCAGATTCAGGCGATGATCGGTTTCCTGTTGCCCAAGGCCAAGTTCGACAGCGCCGATGAAGCCGACGCGCTGGCCATCGCAATCTGTCACGCCAGCCATCGCGGCGCGCAGTCTTTGGCGCAACAGGCTTTGTCGAGGGCTGTCACATGATCGGCGATGCATGATCGGGAAACTTACCGGAAAAATCGACGCGGTCGGCGAAGCGCACCTGATCCTCGACGTCAACGGCGTCGGTTACGAGGTGCAGGCGTCGTCGCGCACCCTGCGGAACCTCAAGTCTGGCGATGCGGTCTCGCTGACCATCGACACCCACGTCCGCGAAGATGCGATCCGCTTGTACGGCTTTGCGAGCGAGGTCGAACGAAGCTGGTTTCGCACCCTGCAGAATGTGCAGGGCGTCGGCGCCAAGGTGGCGCTGGCCGTCCTCGGCGTCCTGTCGACCAATGACCTCGCGTCGGCGATTGCGCTCGGTAACGCCGCCGCGGTCGAACAGGCGCCGGGCGTCGGCAAGAAGCTCGCTCAACGCATCGTCATCGAACTCAAGGAAAAAGCGCCTTCGCTGTCACTGGCGGCGATCAATTCGAAAGCTGGTGCAGCAGGACCGGCGGGTGCGCTCGCAGGGGCGGCGGCATCGGCGGGGGGCGACGGGCTCGCGGTCGCGGAGGCGATTTCGGCGCTGACCAACCTCGGATACAATCCCGCGCAAGCCAGTCAGGCCGTCTCCGTTGCGATCCAAGAATTGGGCAGCGGCGCCGAGACCGCGCAGTTGATTCGCAGAGGTTTGAAGGAACTGGCGCGATGACCAGTGATCCACACGACGGCAACACCATCGCAAACAGCCAGCGCGCGCTGTTCACGTTCGTCAGCTTCACGCTCCTTGCGCCATTCTTCGCTGGGCTCGGTGTTCTCGCAGCCTTTGGCCTGGCGCCTTTGCTCAAACTGCAACCGCTGTTGCCGTCGGACAGAGCCGGAGCCGGAGAGGCCGCAGTCACGGCGTTTGTTTGGGCCGCATTGCCGGCCGGACTGGCGGGGGCTGCACTCGCCGTCCTCGTCTGGCGGCGCGCGACGTTTGACTGGGTTGCGGCAGCCGCGGCAGGCGGTTTGGCGTTCATGCTGTCGGCGATCCTCGTGCCGCCGCCGCAATCGTTATCGTTGACGTTTCTGACTTTGGTCGCGGTCGGCATATCGCTGCTCGTACGTTCAGCTCTGCTCGCTGGCGGGATCATCCGGCGATGAGCCGGGGTGCGACAGGCGAGCGTTCGGTGTCGCGGCGTGGCGATCTCGCCAATGCCGTGCGCGTCGGGGCGTTCATCTGCTTTCTGGGGCCGCCGATCGGCTCGCTGCCGATAGCGTTCGTCATGGCCGTGCATGGTGCAATCAACCAAGAGGACGCGACGTCGCTCGACGATCTCGCCAACGCCGGCGCGATTGCTGTTCTGGCCGCGATTTTCAGCTACGTGATCGGCGGTATCTCCGCAGTCGTCTCGGCGATGTGGTTGGCACGGCGAACCTTCCAGAATGGCGGTTTCTCTTATCGACAGGCAATTGCAACCGCGCTCGTTACTGCCGGGCTCATCATACGGCCGTCGTGGTCGACGCTGTCCCTGGATATGGTAGAGAGATACGCGGCGTTTGGGTCGGTTGCTGTATTTTCTGCTGTCGTCTGCCGTTTTTTCATCGGCAGGCTGGGGTGGATCGATCGCACGGCGACGGCGCCCGTCGCAGCGTACACGTCGCCGTGACCCGGCGGGTCGT
>JBKBNR010000171.1:0-1529 GCA_046295315.1 Hyphomicrobiaceae bacterium | reverse complement strand
GCCTTGCGCCATCCCGTTCCATGATATGGTTTTCGCGACTCGGTGGCGCGCCGACATGTGGCGCTGCGGCCGGGGCACAAACCCTTGAACCGAGGTCTCGGGACGCCCCATGGCAGACGCTCGACCGCCCGCCGCAAAGCCTGGCGATACCCGTGTGGTGGCCGGAGCCAAGCGCGACGGCGATCATTTCGAATCCCAGATCAGGCCGCAAAATCTCCACGATTTCATCGGCCAGGAGCAGGCGCGGGCTAATCTTCGCGTGTTCATAGAAGCTGCGAAAGCGCGCGGTGACGCGCTCGATCATGTCCTTTTCGCAGGCCCTCCGGGTCTCGGTAAGACCACGCTTGCTCAAATCATGTCGCGAGAGCTCGGTGTCGGTTTCCGCGCGACGTCGGGGCCGGTCATTTCGAAGGCTGGGGACCTGGCGGCTCTGCTCACGAACCTCGAAGATCGTGACGTGCTCTTCATCGACGAGATCCACCGGCTCAATCCCGCGGTCGAGGAAATTCTCTATCCGGCAATGGAGGATTTTCAGCTCGATCTGATCATCGGTGAAGGACCTGCGGCGCGGTCGGTCCGCATCGACCTTGCGAAGTTTACGCTCGTCGGCGCAACAACCCGTGCCGGATTGTTGACCACTCCACTTCGCGACCGCTTCGGCATCCCAATCCGTCTCAATTTTTACAGCGTCGAGGAACTGGAACTGGTCGTGGCGCGCGGTGCCCGCGTTCTGGGCGCGCCGATGAGTCCCGATGGCGCGCGGGAAATAGCGCGGCGAGCCCGTGGCACTCCACGCATCGCCGGACGCCTGATGCGGCGCGTGCGGGATTTCGCGGCTGTCGCCGGCGCGCCGGTCATCGATGCGGCAGTCGCTGACGTGGCGCTGCGCGCACTCGAAGTCGACAATGAGGGGCTCGATGCTCTCGACCACCGCTATCTCAAATGCATCGCCGTGAATTACGACGGCGGACCGGTCGGGATCGAGACGATCGCGGCTGCTTTGTCGGAGCCGCGGGATGCGATCGAGGAAATCGTTGAGCCGTATCTGCTCCAACAAGGCTTTATCGGCCGGACACCACGCGGGCGGGTCGCGACCACGAAGGCTTTCCGGCATCTCCGCCTCCCGAGCCCCCCCCGTACCTCCGGGGCGCAACTTTGTCTGCCCGAACCAGAACAGGACTGACGTTGGCAAAGTCGGACCTGACCTGCCCCCAGACACGCATCTCGCACCTCGCGCACTCATCACCGACGTCCTCGGCTGAACTTTCATCGACTTCAGGCTTATACAACAAACAGAAGAAGAACAAAACAGAAATCTTTGGTTGCAATTTAGAACAATTGGTGTACATTAACGTCGATTGCGTCGCGTAGAGCTTCATGAAATAAGGGGACAAAACATGGACTTGCCGTCGCTTAGAGTGATTGATGGGGGTGGTATGGACAAGCAGAAGGCGCTCGAGGCGGCTCTCGCTCAGATCGACAAGAACTTCGGCAAAGGCTCGATCATGCGCCTTGGCCAGAACGACAAG
>JBKBNR010000170.1:0-6778 GCA_046295315.1 Hyphomicrobiaceae bacterium | reverse complement strand
GGTCGTAGCTCCAGTGCCGCGTCGTGATGCCGGCGGCGGCGCGCAGGAGGGATCGGCGGCCATCGGCAGCGGCGACGAGGGAACAGGTCAGGCGCTGGCCCTCGGCGAAGGTCAGAGTGACGCGGTCGCCGGCGATGTCGGCGGCCACGACGCCCGCGGTGTCGAACATTGCGACGCCGGACCCGGCGTCGCGGCAGCGCCGAACCAGCGCCTCGACCAGCGCGCCGTTCGGCACGTTGTAGCCGAAGTCGGCGCGGCCGATCTCGCTGGCCCGGAATGTGACCTCGGGCGCCCGGAACAGCGCATCGCGGTCATCGACCAGGCGGATGCCGGCGAGCGGGGCGCAACTGGCGGCAACGTCGTCCCAGGCGCCGATATGGCGCAACATGGCGACCGAACCGGGAAAAAGCGCCGCCGTGCGCATGTCGGGACGGTCGCCCGCGGGACGGTGCGGCGGTGCGGCAATGGCCGTGCGAGCCCCGGTCGAGGCCATCGCAAGGGCGGCAGCGAGACCCGTCGGCCCGCCGCCGACGACGACCACGTCGAAATCGACGGATGCGTTATTTGTGGATGAAACAACGCTGCCGGTTGTTACGTTCATGGCACGTTCTCCATGCGCCGCGGCTGCCGAACCGCGGCCGGCTGACGCGGCAAGCAGCCCTGGCTCGGTCGTTGCTGGTCGAGCAACTGCCGGCTTATACGGTGTCGGCGCGGTCTGGTTGCATCACTCTAAACCCGAATAATCGCCCCGCAAGACCATGCTTGTCGCGGGTCTGACGATAACTGGAGGGTTCCCCGATTGAGCCCAGCGTGGCCCGACTCGAAATCGCAAGTTGCCGATGCGCAACGCTACAACCGTCATCTCCGATTGTAACAGCATTCGCGGTTTACGATCCCCCGGGCTGAGGGTTAGATACACCCAAGCTGGCCGAGGAAAGCGGGTCCACTCCCTTGCCGCAGGCTCGGCCCACACTACGAGATCAGGTACCGCAGTCGCGCGGATTGTGCGTGCCAGTAGCGTCAGTCGATCGGAGAGTACATAATGTTTGGGGGACTTCTTAAGACGACCAGCCTCGCTGCCCTTCTCGCAGCCGGCATGGCTTTCGGTGGCGCTTCGGCCAAGGCTGCCGACCTCGGCGGCGACTGCTGCGCCGACCTCGAGGAGCGCGTCGCCGAGCTCGAGGCCACCACCGCTCGCAAGGGCAACCGCAAGGTTTCGCTGACCGTCTCGGGCTGGGTCAACGAAGCCATGATGTTCTGGGACGACGGCGTCGAGTCGAACATCTATCAGGTCGGTAACAACGTGGCGCAGACGCGCTTCCGGTTTGTCGGCAGCGCCAAGATCAGTGCCGACTGGTCGGCTGGTTACCTCCTCGAGGTTGGTGTGCTCAGCGCCAACAGCGCTACTGTGACGGCCGCCAACGACGACGGCGGCAATCCAAACACGCTCGGCATCCGCCACTCGGCTTGGTGGCTGGCCAGCAAGCAACTCGGTAAGGTTTGGGTCGGTCAGACCTCGGCTGCCACCGATGGCATCATGGAAATCAATCTTGCGGGCGTAAGTCACTTCGCCACCCAGAACATGGCGGCCCAGGTTGGCCATTTCCAGGTTCGCAATGCGAACGGCACGCTGTCGGGCAATCAGCTTCGTGAGTACATGGGCGCGCCCTTCAATGGCGGCAACACGGCTGCGCAGATCGGTGAAGGCGAGCGCCATAACGTCGTGAAGTACGAATCGCCGACGCTGGCGGGCTTCGTCCTCTCGGCCGCTTACGGCGAAGACGACATGTGGGATGTCGCTCTGCGTTACGCTGGTGAGTTCTCTGGCTTCAAGTTGGCCATGGGCGTCGGCTACATGCAGTGGACCGAGGGCACCAACAACGAGTACTTCTGCGCCCCGAACGGAGCGTCGGACGCGAGCTGCAATCAGATCGGCGTTTCGGGTGCCATCATGCACGTTCCGACCGGTCTTTATGCTCACGCCGCTTACGGCATCCGGACGCAGGACGCCAACTTCGGTGTGCTGGATGATCAGTCGACTCAGCTCTACGTCCAGGCCGGTATCGAGCAGAAGTTCTTCCCGCTCGGCAAGACGACCATCTTCGGTGAATACCAGCAATGGGACATCGGGGCCCAAAACACGCTGGCGTCTAACGTTGCTGGCGATGCTGCCTCTCGCAGCGGCGAGCTGACCATGTGGGGCATCGGTCTGAACCAGAACATCGAGGCTGCGGCGATGGATCTCTACATCCGCTACAACAACTTCGATGCCGAGACCACGTCACTCGTGACCGGTACGACGCGCGGCTACGACACCTTCCAGTCGGTGATCATGGGCGGCCGCATCCAGTTCTGATCGCTGATACGGAACAACGAAACACTTATCCTACGGGGCCGTGCAGCGATGCACGGCCCTTATCGTTTGATTTGCGGCCCAATGTTTCAGTTTTCTGACGGTTCGGTCCGTCTTGGCTGTGGATACCAGAATCGTCGCAAGGCGATGTCGCAGTGCAACTCGTGGCTTGCACGCAACAAGTGCGTTCCAAACCTCTGGATGAAACCCATATGAGATTGCCCCTCCCTGGGGGCTCATCTAGAAACTCTAGTATGTCTTCGAGTCGAGTGGGTGGCCCCTCGGGTCACAAGAGGCGCACTCCTTAGTCCGTTCGGTGACGATATGGGGCCTGTACAAGCCCCAAGTCCCGGATCGAGGGCGCCGCGGGAAGCTTGCCCGGCACCACCGCCTAGAGACTGCGTTCCCTGCGTAAGTTCTGTTGCGTCATCCGCGTTCCGCGTCTGATCCGAGCCGCGTGCGTTCACGCGCGTGCGTGCTGCTCGGAAGAGACACGGCTTGAATGCCGGGCCGCGCGTGTGCTTCCCGCATCGCCGGACAAAACGCCAAGTGAAGACAGATCCATGATTGGGGGACTTATGAAGAAGATCAGCCTGATCGCCATTGCAGCCGCTGCCGCCGCTGCTTTCGCGACCAACGCTTCCGCCGCCGACCTCGGTGGTGATTGCTGCGCCGACCTCGAAGAGCGCATCGCCGAACTCGAGGCCACCACCGCCCGCAAGGGCAACCGCAAGGTTTCGCTGACCGTCTCGGGTTGGGTCAACGAGGCCGTGATGTTCTGGGATGACGGCGTCGAGTCCAACATCTACCAGGTCACGAACGTCGTCGCTCAGACGCGCTTCCGCTTCGTCGGGCAGGCCAAGATCGACGACGAGTGGTCGGCCGGCTACCTGATCGAAATCGGCATCCGCGGCGCCGGTTCGGATCAGGTCAACGCCAACATCGATGACGGCACGTCGCCGAATTCGCTCGCCATTCGTCACTCGGCCTGGTGGTTGAACTCCAAGCGTCTCGGTAAGGTTTGGGTCGGTCAGACCTCGGCTGCCACCGACGGCATCATGGAGATCAACGTCGCTAACGTCGGCCACTTCGCCACGCAGAACGCTGGCGCTCAGGTCGGTGGCTTCACTGTGCGCGGCACCGGCTTGACGCTGCGTAACTTCATGGGCGGCGGTTCCAACACCGCAGCGCAGATCGGCGAGGGCGAGCGTCACAACGTCGTCAAGTACGAGACCCCGACGATCCAGGGCTTCACGCTCTCTGCCGCCTACGGCGAGGACGATCTCTGGGATGTCGCGCTTCGCTACGCCGGCGAGTTCAACGGCGTGAAGATGGCGTTCGGCGTCGGCTACTCGCAGTGGACCGAGGGTGCGAGCCAGGGCGGCACCAACGAGTACAACTGCGCCGACATCTTCCCGGCCGCTCCGGATGTGAGCTGCCAGCAGTTCGGTGTGTCGGGTGCTATCATGCACGTTCCGACGGGTCTCTACGTCCATGCTGCTTACGGCGTGCGCACGGATGATAACGTCCTGCTCAATGACGAGATGTCACAGTTCTACGTCCAGGGCGGCATCGAGCGTAAGTTCTTCCCGCTTGGCAAGACGACGATGTTCGTCGAGTATCAGAACTGGGACAACGAGCGTCGCAACACCGAGCTTAATATGTGGGGCCTCGGTCTGAACCAGAACATCGAAGCTGCTGCGATGGATCTCTACATCCGCTACAACAACTTCGACGCCGACGACAACAACCTGGCGACCAACGAGGAAAGCTTCCAGTCGGTCATCATGGGCGGCAAGATCAACTTCTGATCTGAGCTTCATCCAACGTCGGGGGCCGCGCCAGAATTGGCGCGGCCTTCGGCGTTTCGGCGTTCGTCGGTGGGGGCGCTGGCCGATGAGCACGTGTCCTGAAGCGCGACTCGGCGAACCGCCCAGTGCGCCGACTGCGGCCGGTCTGCATTGTGGAAAATGTGGACAAATTGCGGAGAAGGCTGGTCAGGCTGAGAAGTCCGTATGGTGTAGCGGTGCTGCCACATGGCGTCGAAACCACACTGGGATTGCGAAACATTCGTGGCGGCTTAACCACAAGCGTTTGATGCTTGTCGCAGGGCGCACGAAGCAGCATGGTCATGTCGAAACGTGTGCGGCGTTCCGACCGCGGGGTAGTACGATGAAATCAGGTTTGGCTGCGCTGTTGGGTTGCACGGTGGCCTTGCTGGCGACCGGCGCTGCGGCGTTCCAGGAGCAACAGGGTGCTCCGGCAGGTGGTACGGCGGTGCAGGCGCCAGCATCGGCGTCAAAGCCCGCAATAGAGTTTTCGGAGCCTGCGGTCGATGCCAAGGCTGCCAATGGTACCGAGGTTCGCATTCCCGGTCTCGGCACGCTCGGCGTGCTGCCGAAGATGGATTTCGGCTTGGAGCTGTTGTACGGCGCCGCTGGTGAGGTTCGTGCTCCGGAAGCTCGGCCCGACTCGGCCGATGACGGCGATCTGAGGATTCGCGGTACGGTCAAGCATCGGTTCTGACGGGGCGAGCTTCAGGTATCGGCGTTTTTTGCGTGCGGCTGGCCTTGGGGCCGGCCGTTTTCGCGTTTGCGGCCGATGGAGTTGGGTTCGGCTGTTGCCCGGCCTGAGCCGCCATTCGGCGTCGCGGCGGGCCGGAAGGACGGAACGGAGCGACCCATGCTTTGGGGCAGCATCGCCGTGCACACGTTGACCAGCCTCGGGGCGGTACTCGCCCTGCTGGCGATGCAGGCCGTCATCGCCAGTAACTGGGAGATGGTGTTCGTCTGGCTGGGGGTGGCGCTCATCGTCGATGGCATCGACGGTCCCATCGCGCGTGCCGTCGGTGTGGAGCTGCAACTTCCGAGGTTCAGCGGCGAACGCATCGATCTGGTCGTCGACTATCTGACATATGTGTTCGTTCCGGTGCTGGCGCTGCTGCAAGCGGGGCGCCTTCCCGCTGCTGCCGAGATGGCGCTCGCCGCCGCCATGCTGCTGTCGTCGCTCTATCATTTCTCGGATATTGCCAGCAAAACGGAGGACAAGGCGTTCGTTGGCTTCCCGGCGCTCTGGAACATTGCGGCATTCTATATCTTCGCGCTCGATCTCGGGACGACATCTGCGGGCGTGGTGGTCGTCCTCGCAGTTGCTTTGACATTCGTGCCGCTGCATTGGGTGCATCCGGTTCGGGTCGAGTTTCTGCGCCCTATCACGCTTGCTGTGACGGGCCTCTGGGCGATCGCGGCGGTGCGAGCGGTAGCCGCCGGGTTTCCTGCGGAACCGGTGGTCGTGGCGAGCCTCGTCGGCGGTGCGATCTACGGAGTCGTGCTGTCGCTCTGGCTGTCTCGAGGCTGAAAATGCGCCGTCGCTCACGCGCCCCCGACGGCGCCTCGCATGGCAGTCGAACGGTCGGCCCCAAGCAGGCAAATGTCCGACGGCTCGCTGTTGTGGCGTCATCAAAGCATTGATACTGTTGCGAAGGGGCGGGGGTCATAGCTGATGCGCCTGGTGCCAACGGCGTTCGCTCGCGCTAAGCGGCATGTTTGATGCATAACATCAGGTGCATCACGTTCGAAGCATCGCGTTCGGTGCGGCACGTTTGCGGCCGGCTTCGCGCCGGTGCATCTGTCGGGTGTCTTGTCGCTGGCGCGTGTCCGAGCCGGTGGCCGCGCCCGCCGGCGACCGGCACCCATTTGAAGTTGCATTATATTCGGCTGCCTGTACGAGTGAGTTCTGTTACATGTCGAATGCGGAGCGAAGCACCGGTCAGGACGTGAACGATCCGCGAGTTGGCCGTGGCAATCCCTTGTTTTCCTCGGTTGTGCGCCTCGTTCCCTGCTCGGGTCTGCAGTTTCTCGATCTCGAGATCCCGACGCGGTCGCTGGCGGGAACGCTCAGCAAATTCCTGAAGGACGACGATCCGGAGCGCGGCGCGCTGCTGATCCGCTTGCCCGACGATGCCCGTGTCGACGGCTACGACCTTCACCCGGTCACGCGCCGGCCGCTGACGCCGTCCGACACGCTTTGGGTGACGGGCTATCAAGGGCTGGAGCCGTTCATCGGAACATGGGTGCCTCTGCCCTATCTGCGCTTCCTCGGACGCAAGGAAGCCGGGCAGGGCCGGTTCGACAAAGGTCCGAGCAACTGGGCGCGCATCTATATCGAGCCTCCCGCGGCAGGGCTGCGAGATGCCGAGACGTTGAAAGCCGTGCTGGCGTTCGATACCGAAGTCGATCGCCGCAGCCGTGTCGAGCAGGACGATTATCTGGCGCCGAACGCCGACGATGTGTTCTTCGGTCCGGTGTTCATGCTGGCGCCCGATGCCGACGATCTCGCTGATTTCCTCGGCGAGTCGTGGCTCGACGAGTGGCTGTCGGCGGCGATCCGACGGTTTCGCGGAGAGCGCGCCGGATCGTCGACGGC
>JBKBNR010000169.1:1819-6853 GCA_046295315.1 Hyphomicrobiaceae bacterium | reverse complement strand
ATCGAGTTCATGGACAAGCCCGCGATCGACGTTTGCGAGAGTTTCGCCAAGGCCGGCTATCCGATGGACGCCGAGGCGCTGCTGATCGTCGAGGTTGAGGGCTCGGAGGACGAAATCGCCGGTCTGCTCGGCCACATCCGCGATATCGCCTCCCCGTTCGGTCCGACGCACGTCATGATCTCCAACGGTCCGATCCAGAGTGCGAAAATCTGGAAGGGCCGCAAGTCGGCGTTCGGCGCCATCGGCCGCATTTCCGACTATTACTGCATGGACGGCACGATACCGCTCGGCCGCTTGCCGGAGGTGTTGACGTCCATCTCCGCCATCTGCGCGCGTCACGGGCTGAAGGTCGCCAACATCTTCCATGCCGGCGACGGCAACCTGCATCCGCTCATCCTCTACAATGCCAACGACGCCGACGAGAGCCTGCGCGCCGAAATCGCGGGCGCTGAGATTCTCACGCTCTGCGTCGAGGTCGGCGGCTGCCTCACCGGCGAGCACGGCGTCGGCATCGAGAAGCGCGATCTCATGCGCGTGCAGTTCACCGATGTCGATCTGGCCTTGCAGATGCGGGTGAAGTCGATCTTCGATCCGCCCTGGCTGCTGAACCCTGCCAAGGTGTTCCCGCTCGACGCGCCGGGCACGGCGCAGGCGGCCGGCGGCGTCGACAAAGCGGCATGAGCGCGGCGAGGACCGAGCACCCACTTTCCGAAGTTCGTCAAACGTCGCGGCACGGTCTTGAACGAACTTCGGTAAGGCAATGGGTGCTCGCAAGCAGGTGCTTCTGGCACCGCTGGACCATCTGAAGTCTCAGGATGGCGCTTGCGGCAAGTGATGAAGGGACTTCAGATGGGCGATACCAGGACATGAGTGAGGCGTTGAGACCAGCCGCCGATTGGGAACTGGCCGGGATGATCGCCGGTTTTGCCAGCCGCAATCAGAGCGTGGAGATCGTCGGCAACCGCACCAAGGCGCGCGTCGGCCGTCCGATGCGCACGGCGGCGACGATCACCACGCAATCGTTGCGCGGCATCAAGCTGTACGAGCCGACCGAACTGGTCATGTCGGCGGCGGCGGGAACGCCGCTGGCGCAGATCGAAGCCGAGCTTGCGGGCAACGGCCAACTGCTGGCGTTCGAGCCGATCGATCTCGGGCCGGCGACCGGCGGGCCCGCTGGAATGCAGACGATCGGCGGCGTGTTCGCAGCCAACCTGTCGGGTGCCCGTCGCGTTACGGCCGGTGCCGCACGCGATCATCTGATCGGATTGAAGGGCGTCAACGGGCGCTCGGAAATCTTCAAATCCGGCGGGCGGGTGATGAAGAACGTCACCGGCTACGATCTGGCGCGGGGCATTGCCGGGAGCTGGGGCACGCTCGCCGTCATCACCGAGGTGACGTTCAAGGTGCTGCCGTGGCCCGAGTCGGCGACCACACTCGTCTACGCGGGCCTGCCTGACGATATCGCCATCGAACTGCTCTGCACCGCAGTCGGCACGCCTTACGAAGTTTCAGGTGCCGTGCATCTGTCGAGCGGTCTCGCCAAGCGTCTCAGTCACTCGTCGCTGGCCGCGGCCGGTGCACCGCTCACCGCCATCCGACTCGAGAATTTCGCGCATTCCGTCGCCTATCGTAAGCAGCGCGTCGCCGACATCCTCACCGCTTACGGCGCGCCGATCGAACTCGATTACGCCGAGACGCAGGGCTTCTGGGGCGAACTGCGCCAATTGCGCGTGTTGAACGACATGCCGTCGTGCCTGTGGCGCATATCGACGTCACCGAGCAAGGGGCCGAAGGTGGTGGCGGCCATTCGCCGGCACATGGACGTCGAAACCTGCTACGATTGGTCGGGCGGTTTGATCTGGATGGAGGTGCCGGCGAGCGCCGATGCCGGTGCGTCCGACATTCGCCGCGCCGTCGCCATGCATGGTGGACACGCGACGCTCATCCGCGCCGAAGAAAGCGTGCGTTCGTCGATCGACGTGTTCCAGCCGCAGACGCCGACGCTGGAGCGGTTGACGCTCGATCTCAAATCGGCGTTCGATCCGCAAGGTGTGCTCAATCCCGGGCGCATGTATCCGCGAGTTTAGCCCCGCAGCGCGTCACTGCCGTAACGACCGAAAGCCGGCGACGGCGAAGCACCGACATCGAGCGAACCGAGACATGCAGACCAATTTCACGCCAGAGCAGCTTGCCGATCCGCGCATCGCCGAGGCCGACCGCATCCTGCGCCGCTGCGTGCACTGTGGCCTGTGCACAGCGGTCTGCTCGACCTACGTCATCGTCGGCGACGAGCGCGACAGCCCGCGCGGCCGCATCTATCTCATCAAGGACATGTTCGAAGGCAGCAAGAACGCGAGCCGCGAGGTGCGCCATCACGTCGACCGCTGTCTATCGTGCCTGTCGTGCATGACCACATGCCCCGGCGGCGTCGACTACATGCACCTCGTTGATCATGCCCGCGCCCACATCGCGGAAACCGGCCAACGCGGCATCAAGGACCGCGCGATGCGATGGCTGCTCGCCGCCGTGGTGCCTTATCCTGATCGGTTCCGGTTCGCACTCTCCACCGCGCCGCTCGGCCGGCCTTTCATCGGCATCATGAAGCGCCTCGGCCTCAAGGAACTCGCCGCCATGCTCGAACTGGCGCCGGCGTCGCTGCCGAAGCGGCCGAGCTTCGAGGGGCCGGGCACGGCTGTGCCGCAAGGCGAACGCAAGGCGCGGGTCATCATGCTCGCCGGTTGTGCCCAGCAGGTTCTACGCCCGGAAATCAACGATGCGACTATCCGGCTGCTGGCGCGGCGCGGCGTCGATGTGGTCGTCGCCAACGGCGCCGGGTGCTGCGGCGCTCTGGTGCATCACATGGGGCAGGAGGAACAGGCGCTGGCCGCCGCGCGCCAGAACATCGACGCCTGGATGAACGAGATCGAGAAGGCTCCCGTCGACGCCATCGTCATCAACGCGTCCGGCTGCGGCACGACTGTGAAGGACTATGGCTACATGCTGCGCCACGATCCGGCCTATGCGGAGAAGGCGCGCCGCGTCTCGGAACTGACCAAGGACGTGACGGAGTTCATCGCTGGCTACGATCTCGGGCCGCCGAAACGCTGGTCGAGCCTGCGCGTCGCCTATCATTCGGCGTGCTCGCTGCAGCACGGCCAGCGCGTCACCGAAGAGCCGAAGGCGTTGTTGTCGGCGGCTGGCTACACCGTGCTCGATGTGCCCGAGGCGCACATCTGCTGCGGCTCGGCCGGCACCTACAACATCATGCAGCCCGAGCTTGCAACGGAGCTGCGCGACCGCAAGGTCGCGAACCTCAAGTCGCGCAAGCCCGACGTCATCGCCGCCGGCAACATCGGCTGCATCATGCAGATCGGCGGCGGCACCGACATTCCGATTGCCCACACGATCGAGATGCTCGACTGGGCCTATGGCGGGCCGGTGCCGCGCGGTCTGGAAGCGCTGCAGCAGTTCGTTTCCGACGTACCGACGCCGAAGCGGGATTACACCGCCTACATCAGCAGTAACTGATACCGGAGAGCCGATTGCTCGACCTGTGGTCGAACGTTCGGGTCGGAGGTATCTGCGCGCAGGGTTGGTGTGGCGGCTGCGCGCCAGAAAGAAAGCGCAGGGTTGGTGTGGCGGCTGCGCGCCAGAAAGAAAGCGCAGGCCAAGGGTGCACCTGCCATCGGCGCACTTGTGTTTCGCCGCTCTGTTGATGCTTCGGCGGTAGCCCTGAAATGGTATCTTAACCATTATCCCTTCAGTTGATCGTATGCTGATCAATCGAGGGGTTTGATGAAGCGTTCGAAGTTGCGTTCTGTTGCCGCCATGATGGCGGGCGTTTTCGTTCCCGTGTCGTCGGCTGGTATGGGCTCAGTATCGGCGAAGGAGCCCGGGCAGGTTCACTGCTACAAAAACATCTGCCACCGCGTTCTCAGTCTCGATGAAACGGCTGACGCGGTGGGGGCCGTCGCGACGGTGGTCGCCTCCTACTACGGTGCGCCCGGCGAGGATCGCTTCAACCCCAGCCTCGTCACGTCGTCAGGCGAGATCTTCGATCCCGAACGGTCGGACAACGCCGCAAGCCCCGTGCTGCCGGACGGCACCATCGTGCTGGTGAGATACCCGGCGACCGGCAAGGCGGCGGTCGTGCGCATCAACAACGCAGGGCCCTACTGGAGCAATCGCACGCTCGACGTGTCGAAGGCCACGGCGGAGGGGCTGGGCTTCGCCGGGGTCGGCGTCGCGGAACTGCAATTGACGGTTCTCGCAGCGCCGTCCGGTGACGATGCGCAGTATCGTCGTGGTCGCCGCTATCAACGCGTCGCCGGATTTATTGGTGCGTTCGCGTCAATCGAGACCGCCGCCGCGGCGGTCGACGACATCACGGATGCCATGAGCACGGAGACACTTGCGGCTGCCGGTCATGCCGAGCCGGCTGTTCGTTTCGCACGCCCGCGCGCGGCGCTCGTCCAGGCTGCCGGGCCGCGCACGAAGTCGGTGACGATTGCGGATGAAAAACGGCGCGAGAGGCCACAGATCGCGACGGGAACGGCGTGTGGAATCAACGGCTGGCCGAACTGCGGCCATGGTCTCGATTGAGACTTTGGAGACCGTTGCCGCGTCCGCCGGCGCTGTCTGCCGCGGGCCTTGCAGCGTGTCGCTTTTCTCGATTGACAGGCGGCGGGCCTGATCCCATAAGACGCGTCTTCGATGTGGCGGCTGCAATGAAGCGGCGGCCGTCGTCCGTGTGGCACGCGCCGCCGGAATCACCGCGTCGATCCCCGTGGAGGGGTGCCCGAGTGGCTAAAGGGGACGGACTGTAAATCCGTTGGCTTCGCCTACGTTGGTTCGAATCCAACCCCCTCCACCACTTCTTCCCTCATGGCCGGAAACCCGCCGGTTCCGCCCGCGCGCGGATCGTTATGCCGACGCCGGCCGGCCAGTGCTGCCGATGTGCCGTGTCGCGCATGGGACCATTTTCGATCCCCGCGCCGCGCCGCGACGCCAAGGACGCCGATCGCTGCGCCAAAA
>JBKBNR010000169.1:0-1809 GCA_046295315.1 Hyphomicrobiaceae bacterium | reverse complement strand
TGATGCCGGATCGCCGACTGCGGCACGGTGCGTGGCGGAGCGTCAGATACGAAGGCAGCACCAGAAACAGAGCCTCGCCTGTGTTTCTTTCGGCGCCGAGGTCCGGTCCCCACCGAGCTGAATCGGGTATCAGATGTCGGAGCCGGATCACCAGCTATGCACACCGACCTAGACGATACCGAACTCGCGCATCGCCGGCACGAAGTTGCTGTGAATGCCGCGCTTGTTCGTGGCCAGCTTGAACAGCGCAAATCTCTGCAAAGGGGTGAGGCCGACCCACTGCCGCAAACTCGGCGGCGCCACCTGTCGCGACACTGCGGCTCCTACCACCTCAGCCGCAACTTGAGTTTGGTCGCACCATGACTGTGGCTTGTCACATGCGTCCGTCTGCGCTGTTCGTCGCTCGCCGAGATGTGGGATGAAGTGCGCCAGCAGGGCGGTGTAGCGGCGGATCTGCTCCGCCGTCGTGGCCGGCAGTTCGAAGAACAGTGCCCGGCAGGTTGGCGTCAAGCCCTGCCACTCGGCCAGCGAAACCTTCACCGCAATCGCATCGAGCTTGAAGCGCAAGCACATGGGCATGCAGTCGAGCGCGGGCAGGAACTGCGCCTCGAAGCGGAACACCTGCGGCTCGTTCGGCCGCCCCGCCACCGCGCGCGATACGCCTGCTGCTATCGCCTTCGGTCGCTCACCGAGACCGAAAATGGTCGCGCTGGCACCCTGAGGGCTGATCTCGACCACCTTGGCACCGGTCTCGACGCGGACGCCGTCGCGGGTGAGACCGCGGATGTTGCCGGTGATCGGAGCCTGCAAGACAACGTCGCCGATGGTGGCGACGGTCATGCCCGCCTGCACCATCGCGCCGATGTGGTGAGGCGTGCGAAGCACGCCGGCCGTCGGTGCATAGACGAACCTCTCACGCCCCACTCCGTCGATGGCCCGTGGCTCGCCGGCCAGGCTGCGCGTCGGCCCACGATCGACGACCCTCCCGAGGTCGTCTCCCCAGGAGGTCTCGACCGCGAGATCGACGGTGTCACCGGCGACGAAGTTGGGACCGAGGCCGATGGTCAGCGGTGCGGCTGCGACCAGAGGCTCCGGTTTTCGCCGCTTGCGCATACGGGCATCGATCACGACGCCCGGACGGATCGCTTCTATCAACTGCGCCACGTCGAGTGACGTGACCGGTACGACGTCATGGTGTGCGAATGCCGTGACGAGCGCATCGAGATCGTCGACGCGCGTCGCGGTGATGCCGTCGAGTCGCGCTGTGCCGTCGAACAAAGCGTCGGCGAATGCCATGCCGCGGCGGCTGTGGGGAGGTTGTTCGCCATCCTGACAGACGGGGAAGTGACCTTCGCAAAACAAGCGGTGCGCGACGGCCGACGCCACGTCGCCGGTGCCCAGCACCAGGATGAGTTGCCGTCTCATTGCGTGCGCCGTCTCGGCTGCGCGGCCGGCATGAGGTGAATGGCGCTGGCGGTGAGCGTGAGCGACACGCGCCGCCCGATGCCGATCCGGCTGCGCTCGGCCAAAAGCGTGGGGACGTGGATCTGCAGCGTGCGCTTTTCCTCACCGTCCAGCTTGATTGTCGAGATGTTGGTGGTCCCGAGCACCACATGATCGACGACGGTTCCTGTGACGAGATTTTCGGTGTCCCCGTGCGGGGGCGCGTCGGGTTCGTGCAGGATGATCTTCGATGACGGTATCAGGCATGCGACGTCCGTTCCAATCGGCCACTGAGGTTGATGAACCGCTGCCAGGTGCCGGTCGCGCCAGTCGAGCCGCGTCACGCCGCGCTGTGTGTCGTGCGCC
>JBKBNR010000168.1:0-6853 GCA_046295315.1 Hyphomicrobiaceae bacterium | reverse complement strand
GCCTGAAGCGCGAAGCCGAAGGCGTTGTCGACCGTCATGCGATCGCCAGCAGCGGCAGCGTCCTCGCTGAAGAAGTGGATGTACTGTACGCCGGCGCCGACGTAAGGCTTGAACCCGCCCATGCTGTCGAAGTGATACTGCAGCGTGACGATCGGCGGGAACATCCAGGTGTCACCGACCGGAGCGCTACCGCCGCCGACGAGGTCGAGCTTGACCGACGATTTTCCAAAGCAGCAGAACAATTCCGCGGCAATGTTCTTGTTGAAGAAGTAGGTGAGCGTCAGTGTCGGCAGCACCGAGTTGGTCGTGTAGGACTCACCCGTACCGGCCTGGAACGCTGCGGTGATGTCGGCGCCGTTGAGCGTCACACGGTCCATGTTGTCGTCCGTGTACAGGTAGGTGCCCTGCAGACGAACCAGAAAGTCGCCGTTGTAATCGCCGGCGGAAGCCGTCGACGCGGCGCCAGCGAGAGCCGCGCTGCCGATCGCCATACTCGCGATAAGCGTCTTGAATGTCGTCATAACCAAATTCCCCCGTAGTCCTGCCGATCACGAGCCACCGACGCTTTAACGATCGACGCTCCGGCGTTCGGCTCTTCACGAACCAAGTTGTGAACGTCACATCGGCGACAGGCGAGCCCTTCGCAGCGGCGGCCGCTGACGGAAATCAGCAACTCTCGCGCAGTCCGCCGAATGTGGCGGCGGTGCAACGCGCATTATTGATACCGATCAACAGATCGCGGTTTGGTGCGCGCCTTTTTGTTGCCCGATACGCCGGCACCCGCCTTCAGCGCGATGCAAAAGGCCCCGACGAATCGAGTCGAGGGAGACGCTGCCGCAGAATGCCCTCGACAAAATGCCGACCCTCCGGGTGGGTTTTGGACGCTTCTACGAAAGCCACGAACAGTCCGCGGCTCACTCGCCGCCGAGGCGCCAGCCGTTGGTCCTCGCGGTCTCGGGCCGCATTCATCGGCACGCTCACCCGATTTTGCGTCGGGCGCTGAAATCGCTGCAGTTCAATTGCATGCAATTGAAGAACGCGCGACAAAAAGGATGATGGCACAGGGCGCTTCGTCGCCGCTATTGCAGCCAGGCTTTCGTGAAATGGCGACATATTGCGAAGCACGAAGCGGCCCGGTGAAATGCCTGAAAAGCCGGTTTTGGGCGCAATGTTGTCGCAGCCGCTGCCATTGTTGATCGTCATCAAGGCTGAAATCGCACCCCGTCTCGATTGTGCGTTGCAGAGGGGGTGCATCGCTTCGTGGCCGTCGGTCATGCCCATCCCCGGATAGGGAGGCACCATGCGCGAGCAAAGCCGTGGCGTGCTGGAAAGTTTGGGCAAGGTACCGGGAGCCGGGCAGCTCGCTGCCGCTGAAGGCGCTATGCCGGCGGAAATCGCCGCCTCGGGTGTGATGATCGGGCTGCGTCCGCGACAGCGCCTTGCATTCGGACGTGAGGACGACCTGGCCTATGTCGTGACGGCGGGTGTTCTGGAAATCGATGCGACGCCGCGCCCGAACGCCCGGCAAGTCTTGGAGATCTACTACCGTGGCGACCTGCTGCGCTCGCGGCATGCCGCAGGGCTTCCGGGTGCCAATCTGATCGCGGCCTCGCGGGCGGAAGTGTGCCGCATCGCGGGCCGCAAGCTCGATGCCCTCGCGGCGGCGCACGGGGATGTTGCGCGCTGGATCGAGACGAACCTGGCGCGCCAGGTGCCGCGCCGGCAGTTGCACCTCGCGGCGGTCGGTTCGCTGACCGGCGAGGAACGTGTCGCTTCGTTCCTGGTCGAGTTGGCGCTGCGGATCGGCGAGCCAGGCTACGACGATTCCCGCACTTTCGATATGCCGCTGTCGCGTACCGACATGGCGCACTATCTGGCGCTCAACGCCGACACGCTGAGCCGGATCATGTCGCGGCTGCGCCAATCGGGCGTGCTCGGCACGGCGGGCCGCGGTCGCGGGTACACGCCGAATCTCGCAGCACTCGCGGCGCTGACGCCGCTCGCGGATGTCATCCGCGAGACCCACGAAGGCGCGCCGCGCTGAATGTCGGGCAGCCCGCACGCACCAAAGGCCCCGCACTGCGGGGCCTTTTTTCGCCGACGTGCCGATCGCAGCCGGGTGGCTAAACGGCGGCCGCAGAACCGCCTTCGCCGCCGCTCTCACCGTCGCCGTCCTCAGTCGTCTCCGAAATGCACTCGACGGAAACGACGCGCTCCTCCGCATCGGTGCGGAAGATGCGCACACCCTGCGTGTTGCGCCCGGCGATCCGCACATCGTTGACCGGGCAGCGGATCAATTGGCCGGCGTCGGTCACCAGCATGATCTGGTCGGTCTCCTGGATCGGGAACGAGGCCACGAGGGGGCCGTTGCGATCGTTGACGACCATGGCGACGATGCCTTTGCCGCCGCGTCCCGAGGTCCGGTACTCGTAGGCGGAGGAACGCTTGCCGAAGCCGCGCTCCGATACGGTCAGAACGAACTGCTCGGCGGCAGCCATGGCCTGGTAGCGTTCAGCCGCGAGTTCGAATGCGCCCGATACGACTTCGGCTTCCTCATGGTCGCCGGCCGCCGCGGCGTCTTCGCCCTCCGCCGTCTCGGCGCGGCGCAACTGGCTCGCCTGCTTGAGATAGGCCGCGCGTTCCTCGGCGCTGGCTTCCAGATGGCCGAGGATCGCCATCGAAATGACAGCGTCGCCGTCGTCGAGGCGGATGCCGCGAACACCCGTCGAGTCGCGGCCCTTGAACACGCGCACGTCCTCGACCTCGAAGCGGATGCACTGGCCGCGTGCCGTCGTCAGCAGCACGTCGTCGGTGGGTGAGCAGATCGCCACTTCGACGATCCTGTCGCCCTCGTCGAGCTTCATGGCGATCTTGCCGTTGCGATTGATGCTCTCGAAATCCGAGAGCGAGTTGCGCCGCACGTTGCCGGTGCGGGTCGCGAACATCAGTTCGAGGCTGGCCCAGCTCTGTGCGTCCTCGGGCAGCGGCAGGATGGTGGTGATGGTCTCGTCCTGCTCGAGCGGCAGCAGGTTGATGAGCGCCTTGCCGACCGACTGCGGTGTGGCCAGCGGCAGCCGCCACACCTTCATGCGGTAGCACATGCCGCGCGACGAGAAGAACAGCACCGGCGTGTGTGTCGATGCGACGAACATCTGCGTCACGAAATCTTCGTCACGCGTCGTCGTGCCGGAGCGCCCCTTGCCGCCGCGGCGCTGGGCGCGATAGGTGGAGAGAGGCACCCGTTTGATGTAGCCGCGGTGCGTGACCGTGACGACCATCTCCTCGCGCTGGATCAGATCCTCGTCCTCGAGTTCGCCCTCGAGCTCTACGATCTCGGTGCGGCGCGGCACCGCGAACTCGGCGCGAATCGCGGAGAGTTCGCCCTTCACGATGTCGATGATGCGCCGACGCGACGACAGGATTTCGAGGTAGTCCTTGATCTCGTCGCCGATCTTCTTCAGTTCGTCGCCGATTTCGTCGCGGCCGAGCGCGGTGAGGCGCTGCAGGCGCAGATCGAGAATGGCGCGCGCCTGCTCCTCGGAGAGACGGTAGGTGCCGTCGTCGGCCAGCGCGTGGCGTGGATCGGCGATGAGCGCGATCAGTGGCGCCATGTCCTTGGCCGGCCAGTCACGCCCCATCAAGGCCTCGCGTGCCTCGGCAGGCGTCGGTGAGGTGCGGATCAGGCGGATCACTTCGTCGATGTTGGCGACGGCGATGGCGAGGCCGACGAGCACGTGGCCGCGGTCGCGTGCCTTGTTGAGCAGGAATTTCGTGCGCCGCTGCACGACGTCCTGGCGGAAGGCGGTGAAGGCCTCGATCATGTCCTTCAGCGTCAACTGCTCGGGCCGGCCGCCGTTGATCGCCAGCATGTTGGCGCCGAACGTCGTCTGCAGGTCCGAATAGCGCCAGAGCTGGTTCAGCACCACCTCCGGCACCGCATCGCGCTTCAACTCGATGACGACGCGCATGCCCTCTCGGCTGCTCTCGTCCCAGATGTTCGAGATGCCCTCGACGCGCTTGTCGCGCACCAGATCGGCCATCTTCTCGATCATCACCCGCTTGTTGACCTGATAGGGGATGGCGGTGACGACGAGCGCGCTGCGGTCCTTGCGCAGTTCCTCGATCTCGACGCGGGCGCGCATCAGGATCGAGCCGCGGCCCTTGTGATAGGCGGACTGGATGCCGGCGCGGCCGAGGATCAGTCCTCCGGTCGGGAAGTCCGGCCCCGGCACGAACTCCATCAACTCGTCGATCGAAATTTCGGGATTGTCGAGATGCGCCAGACAGGCGTCGATCACCTCGCCGAGATTGTGCGGTGGGATGTTGGTCGCCATGCCGACAGCGATGCCGCCGGCACCGTTGACCAGCAGGTTCGGAAACTTCGCCGGCAGCGCCGTCGGCTCCTTCTCGGTGCCGTCATAGTTTTCCTGGAAGCTCACCGTATCCTTGTCGAGGTCGTCGAGCAGCAACTCGGCGACTTTCTTCAGGCGGCATTCGGTGTAGCGCATGGCCGCCGGCGGATCGCCGTCGACGGAGCCGAAGTTGCCTTGACCGTCGATCAGCGGCAGGCTCATCGAGAAGTCCTGCGCCAGACGAACCAGCGCTTCGTAGATCGCGCTGTCGCCGTGCGGGTGCAGCTTGCCCATCACGTCGCCGACGACGCGGGCGCTCTTCTTGTACGATTTGTTCCAGGCAAGACCCATCTCGCCCATCGTGTAGAGGATGCGGCGGTGGACCGGCTTCAGGCCGTCGCGGATGTCGGGCAACGCGCGCGACACGATGACGCTCATGGCGTACTCGAGGTAAGAGCGTTTCATCTCGTCGGTAATGAGGACGGGGCGGATGTCGTTGGGTCCGCCGCTGCCGCCGCCCTCGCGCGGTCCTTCGGGACCGTCGGGCGGGCCGCCCGGGGTGTCGTCGTTGGTCATATCGGCCACGAGGTCTGCCTTTTTCTCTGTCGTATCGGCACGCCAAATACAGCCGGCGTTGCTGTTGCGCCGCCCGCTCGTCCCGTATCGCGCATGGTCGAGGTTCTAAAGACCGGCGGACGGATACGCAACGTCGGCCGCCGGCCGGGGCGCTGTTGACGGCGATTTCTCCCCAGATTGTCGCAAGTTAACCGCCAGAAGGCAGCGCATTTCCGGCGCAGCGCAACTGCACCGACACAGCCGCATTGACTTGTTCTCGACAAAGATCGCGCTTATGTCGCTGCGTGAGCGAGGCCGCGAGCGGAAGCATCGGTCCGCCCGCGCCACGTCGACGTTCCAACCGCCCGCAACGCGCGCGCCGCTGCCGGGTTCACTTCATCGCTAAGGATCGCATGCCATGAAAAAGACGCTCATCACCCTGCTGGCGCTCGCCACCGTCGTCGCCACGCCCGCATTCGCCCAGCAGCCGACCGCGGAGAGCATCTTCATCGCGGCGCAGAACGAGAGCGAGTATCTGGCCCGCGATCTGCTGATTACCGCGAAGGTTCACAACGACGAAGGCAAGATCATCGGTGACATCGAGGACATCGTTCTCAACGACTGGAACCGGGTCGAAGGCGTCGTGATGGGAACCGGCGGCTTCCTCGGCGTCGCCGAGAAGAAGGTCGGCGTCAAGCTCTCGGCGCTGAAGTTCTCCGAGAAGGACGGCAAGACCTACATCACGCTGCCGGGCGTCACCAAGGAGATGCTGACCGCCGTCGAGCCATTCAAGCGCGCCAAGCCGAAGAAGACCCTCCTGGAGCGTGCCATGGAGAAGGCGCAGGAACTGACCGACAAGGGCACCGTAACCGCCAAGGAGGCCTACGACAAGGCCAAGGAGCAGGCCGGTCCGGCGTACGAGAAGGCCAAGGAAGCCGCGAAGTCCACTTACGAGCAAACGAAGGAAGCCGTGAAGGAAGCGGTGGATAAGGCGAAGGACGCCGCCGCTCCGGCTCCGAAGCAGTAATATCGCCCCTATCAACAAGGGCACAAACGCGAAGGCCCCGTCTTATCGGCGGGGCCTTCGACCTATCTGAGACCCGTGTTCCGATCAGGCGACGACCAGGGTGGCGCATCATGGAGCATGCATCCCCAAGGGCGGTGCCGGCGAAGACGCGTGCGACGACCGGAGCGACGCTCTGGGCGTTCGCGGTCAGCGCGTCAGGTTCGGTGGCGGCGCTCGGCGCTGCATCGTGGAGCGGTTCGTCGGCCATGCTGTCGGCGGCGATCGTGGGATTTGCGGCGGCGTTCAGCCAGGCCCTCATTCTGTATGGATTGCGACGCTCCGGGCCGCCGCCGATCTCGACAACCGCGCTCGCGGCATCCGCCATGCACTTCTGGAGCGCCATCGCGGCCATGGTGCTGTTCGCCGCCGGTGCCGGCGCCGCCATCCGTGATGGCGTGGTCTCGCTGCTCGAAGCGCCCCCGGTAGCAGGCGCTGACTTTGCGCTGGCGGTTCTCGGGGCCTTGTTCGCCGCCGCGGCGGCGGCGCTATGGCGGACATCGGCCGATCTGCCCGGCCTGGCAGCGAGCCGTGTGGCGCAAAACGCACCGCGCGGGGCTTCGGATGCCGTCTCGATCACGCTCGCCATCGAGCTCACCGCCGTGCTCGGCGCGTCGCTACTGGCGGCGGCTGGCCTTGCCGCCTCGATCCGGCTCGGCTTGCGGTGGGCCGATGGTGCGGCGTCCGTTGCGATCGGACTGGTGATGAGCGCGGTCGCGGCGTTCCTGGCGCTCGAATTGCGCGCGGTTTTGGCCGGCGGCGTGAGGGACCAGAACCACGTCGAGAGCGCGGACCTCGCGGATGCGGCGGTCACCGCCGCTTCCGGCATCGACGCAGGTTCCCTCACGTCACGCGAGGCGGCAGCGGTTCCAAGCCAGATCGC
>JBKBNR010000167.1:0-6895 GCA_046295315.1 Hyphomicrobiaceae bacterium | reverse complement strand
TGATGCCAGACCCTGTCAGCCCCAGTTCCCGCAGGATGGTCTCGCGAATGAAGTCGAGGCGGGCCGGTGCCAGTTGATGCAGCGGCCGGAAAACGCCGCTCGCGTCCCACCATTTGTCCGCAAGACGGCCGAAGCGCTCGACCTCGTCAGGGTCGGCGTTCGGGCCGGTGGCTGCGCGGTCGGCGGAATATTCTGGTGCGGCAGAGCTTTGCATGGCGCGAGATTGGCGTCGTCGCGCCAGTCTTTGTCAAGTGGCGGCGTCCTGTTGCGGCAAACCGCCGTTGCCGCTAAGAGTGCGCGCAATTTGGGCGCGCAGGGCGCGCGCGGAGCAGGACTTCCAGAACGTGCTGAGCGGCGTTCGGTGGAATTGCTGCTCGCTCGATCAACAGCACGGGGCCCGGCGGGGCGAGAGGCACATGGCAGTCGTGGTGATGAAATTCGGCGGCACGTCCGTCGCCGATGTCGAGCGCATCCGCAACGTGGCCCGCCACGTCAAGCGCGAGGTCGATGCCGGCAACAAGGTGGCGGTCGTGGTTTCGGCGATGTCGGGCACCACCAACCAGCTCGTCGCCTGGGTGCGCGATGCCAACCCGCTTTATGATCCGCGCGAATACGACGCCGTGGTCGCCTCGGGAGAGAACATCACGGCCGGGCTGCTGGCCATCGCGCTGCAGCGGATGGGTATCAAGGCGCGCTCCTGGCAGGGCTGGCAGGTCCCGGTGGAAACCAGCGACGCGCACGGCTCGGCGCGCATCACCCGCATCGACGGCGAAACCATCCGCCGCCATCTGGATAGCGGCGAAGTTGCCGTGGTGACGGGCTTTCAAGGCATCGAGCCCGGCTCCCGCCGGCTGGCGACGCTCGGCCGCGGCGGCTCGGACACCAGCGCCGTCGCCATCGCCGTGGCGCTGCAGGCTGACGTTTGCGACATCTATACGGACGTGGACGGCGTCTATACAACCGATCCGCGGATCGTTCCCAAGGCCCGCCGCCTGCCCAAGATCTCCTATGAGGAGATGCTGGAGATGGCTTCCCTCGGATCGAAGGTGCTGCAGACGCGCTCGGTCGAACTGGCGATGGTTTACCGGGTGCGGGTTCGGGTTCTCTCGAGCTTCGTGCCGCCCGAAAATATGAGCCCGGTCCGCGTCGACCAGCTCGAGAACATCGGCACTATTGTCACCGACGAGGATGAGATCGTGGAGCAGCAGGTTGTCAGCGGCATCGCCTATGCCAAGGACGAGGCGAAGATCACCATTCTGAGCGTCGCCGACAAGCCGGGCGTCGCGGCGCGCATCTTTGGTCCGCTGGCCGACGCCAACATCAACGTCGACATGATCGTGCAGAACGTCGCGCCCGACGGCAAGAGCACCGATATGACGTTCACGGTGCAGAGCGCCGAGCTGACGCGCGCCCTCGACGTGCTGAAGTCGGCCGAGAGGGATATCGGCCATTTCGACGTCCGCAGCTCCGCCGACGTCGCGAAGATCTCCGTCATCGGCATCGGCATGCGCAGCCATGCCGGTGTCGCGGCCGGCATGTTCAAGGCGCTCGCCGACAAGGGAATCAACATCATCGCGATCTCGACGTCCGAGATCAAAATCAGCGTGCTGATCGACGCCGCATACGCCGAACTGGCGGTGCGGACGCTGCACACCATGTACGGCCTCGACGCCGCCTGACCGGTGGCGCCGGGATCGGCGCGCTCTGCACGCTTTTTGTGCATTGCCGTCGAAACTCGAGCCCATCGGACCTGTGCGGTCAGAGCGGCGAGACGAACCGGACAGAAGTCGGTGCCGTCGTCAGCGGTCGCGACATCGCGGGCGGCTACATCGCACAGAACTTGCGTTTTTTGGCCACCGCGGCCGAGGAATTGATGTCGGGCCACGTCAGCCCGCGCGGGCATGATGCAACTGGTGGCCCTGCAAGCATCGGCTTCGGCGACTGGGAATAAATTTTGCTTCTGATAAGCCTTGGACCGGGTAAGCCTTGCACCGGCTCGAAGCGGTATTCTGGCGGAAGCACGCGACCGGACGGGCGGCAGTCATGCAGACACGGCGCAGTGAAAACACGGCGGGATCGCAGCCCGAGTTGGCGTTGCGCACGATCATGCGCCGCCTGCGCGAGATTTTTGCCGAAACGGGCGACGGCCAATCGCGTCTCGACAAGGTCGTGCGGCATGTCGCTGGCGTCATGGTCGCCGAAGTCTGCTCGATCTATCTGAAGCGCCAGGACGGCTCTCTCGAATTGTTCGCGACCGAGGGTCTCAATCCGGCGTCGGTGCACACGACGCGGCTTAAGCGCGGCGAGGGCCTCGTCGGCCGTTGCGCGGAACTCGGCGTGCCGATCAACGAGCCGGACGCGCAATCGCACCCGGCCTTCTCGCTGCGCCCTGAAACGGGTGAAGAGGTCTACCACTCGCTGCTGGCGGTGCCGATCTTGCGCAGTGGCCAAGTGCTCGGCGTGCTGGTGGTGCAGAACCACGCCTACAAGCAGTATTCTGACGACGATGTCGAAACGCTGTCGAGCACGGCGATGGTCGTCGGCGAGCATCTGGCGACCGGCGACGTCGCGCGCTGGGGCAGCGACATCGAGATTTCGCGCTCGCTGGCGGCGGTCGTCAAGGGCGAGCCGCTGTCCGACGGCATCGCGCTCGGCCATGTCCTGTTGCACGAGCCGCGCATCGTCGTCACCAAGCTGATGTCGGACGATCCGGCCATCGAACTGAGCCGGCTCGAGGCCGCGATCGCGGAGTTGCGCGCGGCGCTCGACGAGATGCTGGGTCAGGAGCAACTGGCCAGCGACGGCGATCATCGCGACGTGCTCGAAGCCTACCGGATGTTCGCGCACGATCGCGGCTGGGAGCGGCGGCTGCGCGAAGCGGTGCAGAGCGGGTTGACCGCGGAAGCCGCCGTCGAGCGCGTACAGAACTCCTCGCGCGCCCGCATGACCCGCCACGCCGACGCCTACTGGGCCGAGCGCCAGCGCGACTTCGACGACCTGTCCGACCGCTTGCAGCGCATCCTGAGCGGCCGGGGGGGCAATGGCCGCGATGTCCCTGCCGAGATGCCGTCCGATACCATCCTCGTCGCCCGCACCATGGGGCCGGCGGAACTGCTCGACTACGACCCGGCTCGCTTGAGGGGTCTCGTGATCGAGGATAGCAGCCCGCAGAGCCACGTCGCGATCGTCGCCAAGGCGCTGGGCATCCCGGCGGTCGGCCGCGCCGTCGGCATCGTCGATCATGTCAGCCCCGGCGACGGCATCATCATCGACGCCGAGACGGGCGAGGTGCATTTGCGGCCGTTGCAGGACGTCGTGTCCGCGTATTCCGACAAGGTCCGCTTCCGCGCCCGACGCCAGAAGAAGTATGGAGCGCTGCGCGACAAGAAGGCCATCACCAGGGACGGCCGGCGCATCGAGGTCAACATCAACGCCGGCCTGCTGTACGATCTCTCGCACCTCGACGAGTCGGGTGCCGACGGCATCGGCCTGTTCCGCACCGAATTGCAATTCATGGTCTCGCACACGTTCCCGCGGCTGGAGCGTCAGGCGGAGAGTTACCGACAGGTGGTGGAGGCGGCGGCGGGCCGGCCGATCGTGTTCCGCGCGCTCGACATCGGCGGCGACAAGGTGCTGCCCTATCTGCGCTCGGTGAAAGAGGAAAACCCGGCGATCGGCTGGCGCGCCATCCGCATGTCGCTCGACCGGCCGGCGCTGTTCCGCACTCAGGTGCGCGCCCTGCTCAAGGCCACGGCAGGTGGCGAGTTGCGCCTGATGGTCCCGATGATCTCCACCGCCGCCGAGATGGTCACCGTCAAGGCGCTGTTCGATCGCGAACTGGGGCTGATCCGCCGCAAGGGCCTGCCGTCGCCGGAGCGGGTCAAACTCGGTGCCATGTTCGAGGTGCCAAGCCTCCTCTTCGAGCTCGATGCGCTGTTGAAGAGCGTCGATTTTCTCTCCATCGGCTCCAACGACCTGCTGCAGTTCATGTTCGCCGCCGATCGCACCAATGCGCGCGTGGCGAGCCGCTATGACCCGCTATCCGTGGCGCCGCTGCGAGCTTTGAAGTCGGTCGCCGATGCCTGCCGCGGCCACGGCGTGCCCTTGACGATCTGCGGCGAGATGGCCGGGCGGCCTCTGGAGGCGATGGCGCTCATCGCGCTGGGCTTCCGCTCGGTTTCCATGGCACCATCCTCTGTCGGACCGATCAAGGCCATGATCCTCAGTCTCGACGCCGGCAAGGCGGCGGACGAAATGGATGCGATGCTGGCGCGCGGAGAAAAAGACGTCCGCGGCGCGCTGACGCGCTTTGCCCGCCGCACTGGCGTCGAGCTTTGAGCCAATGGCCCTTAAACGTTGCACGCTATGCGCTCGAGAACCCGAACTTTGGGCAAATCGGAGCACTCTGCGGCACCCTCGCCACACTCTCAGCGGGAATAACGGAAGGGACTTCGAATCCGCGATCAGTTGCCGCAATTTGCTGTCATCATTCTGGGGTAGGTAATTTATTCCGTGTTCGTGGTGTCGCGTAGGATGAGTTCAGTCTGCAGAACGCCCGTTCGACGAGCACCGTTCGGCCATCCGGTGGCCGGACCGCGGTCGCTGGCGGGCAATCCGCAGGATGATTTCTCGCCGGGCACGCTGCTCGGCGGTGTGCGCAAGTCCCTTGGGCTTTCGGTCGAACAACTGGCCGCCAGGCTGGGTGTTCCTGCGCGTGTCGTGGCCGAACTGGAGAGCGACGCGCCGCATCATCTTCCGCCGTCCTACAATGTCAGCCGCATCGTTCGCGCCTGGATGGGTCTCGCTGGGCTCGACAGTGACCTGGTGCTGGCGTCGATGGCCCGGTTTCCGCCGACCCCGGACGGTCATTCCCCCCGGTTTCCGCCCATCGCGGCGCCGCAGGTCGAACGCTGGCCGCCGGCGGCGACCGGTGCCGTGGTGCGGGCGGACCCAGAGGCCGATGCCGATCCGGTCGCGGATGGTCGGCTGGCGTCCATCGCCCGGTCGCTGAGCGGCGGTTCGGCGGGCGAGGTTCCGGGACAGGTGCTTTTGCCGGCCGACGACGAAGACGACTTCGCCGATCCGCAAGTGCTGCGCGACCGGCTCGTCGAGGCCGGTCACAGGTTCAGGACCGCCGTTCGCCGACTTCGCCATACGCTGTCGCCCGCTGCCGTCTTGGCCGGGATGCGAAATGTCTCGGTCGCGCGGCCCGTTCGCCGGCTCGCCGCCGTGGCGCTGGCGATGGCGGCGCTGGGTGGAACCGTGGGCTATACTTCGGTCGGAGCCACGGCCGTGTCGTCGCTTCCGGCGCCTGCCAGCCGTGCCGTGCGCTCGCTTTCCGATTTCTTCGTCGAGCAGTTCGCGCCGGTCCGCGATGGCCATCGCTGGATCGAAGTCGCCGATCCCCGTTCGCGCCGCGCCGACAAATTGCCTGTCGCCCGCCAATCGGATTAGATGCGCGCCGAACGCCGGATGCGCCGCACTTTTGCTTCCCCCGGCCAACCACGATCCACCAGCCAGCCGGCGTGCGCCTGGCCAGCACGCCCGGCGTGCGACGCCGCACGACACGTGGGCACGACACGTGGGCACGACACGTAGGCACGACATATGGGCACGACACATGGGCACGATCATCGACGACAGGCTCGATCGCGTCGTCGATCGCTACGAGGCGATACAACGCGAACTCAACGCCGGGCCGAACCAGGCGACGTACGCCGCCCTGACCAGGGAATATGCAGGTCTCGAACCCGTCGTCGCGACCATCCGAGAACTGCGCGCGCTACGCCGCGAGATCGCCGACCTCGAGGCGATGCGCGCCGACCCGGCGGCCGACCGCGAGATGGCGGCGCTGGCTTCCGAGGAATTGGCCGGACTGTCGCTGCGGCTGGAGGAAACCGAGAAACGGCTGCAGGTGCAACTGCTGCCCAAGGATGCCGCCGACGAGCGTAGCGCCATTCTGGAAGTTCGCGCCGGTACGGGCGGCGACGAGGCGGCGCTGTTCGCCGCCGATCTCTTTCGCATGTACCAGCGCTACGCCGATCTGCACGGCTGGCGCACGGAGATCATCTCGATCGCCGAGAACGACCTCGGCGGGTATCGCGAAATCGTGGCGTCGATCACTGGCCAGGGCGTATTCGCGCGGCTGAAGTTCGAGAGCGGCGTGCACCGCGTACAGCGTGTGCCGGAAACGGAAGCGAGCGGGCGCATTCACACCTCCGCAGCGACCGTCGCGGTGCTTCCTGAAGCCGAGGAAGTCGATATCGACGTTCGCGCCGAGGACATCCGCATCGATACGATGCGGGCGTCGGGCGCCGGCGGCCAGCACGTCAACAAGACCGATTCCGCCGTCCGCATCACCCACCTGCCGACGGGGCTGGTCGTCGTTTCGGCGGAAAAATCACAGCATCAGAACCGTAAACTCGCCATGCAGGTGCTGCGCTCGCGGCTCTACGAGTTGGAGCGGGAGCGCGCCGACAGCGAGCGCTCCCAGTCGCGCCGGTCGCAGGTCGGCTCGGGCGACCGTTCGCAACGCATCCGAACGTACAACTTCCCGCAGGGTCGCGTCACCGACCATCGCATCAACCTGACGCTGCACAAGCTCGACGCCGTGATGGCCGGGCAGGCGCTCGACGAGATCATCGACGCACTGATTACGGACTTCCAGTCGGCGCAGTTGGCCGAGATGTCGGCAAATGGCTGATTCGGTGGGCTGGACGATCGGCGGATTGAAGCAGCTCGCCACCGAGCGCCTGAAAGCTGCGGACATCGATGCTGCCGCGGGCGAAGCACGGCGGCTGGTCGCCACCGCCGCTGGACTGGAGCCGGTTGATCTCGTGGCGCGCCCCGAAATGCCGGTCGACACGGACGTGGTGGCGGCGGTCGAGCGGCTGAT
>JBKBNR010000166.1:0-6947 GCA_046295315.1 Hyphomicrobiaceae bacterium | reverse complement strand
ATCTATATCGGGCATCGACACACGCTCGGGATTGAGGAATCGCTCGAACAGCAGACCGTGCGGCAGTGGGTCGATGTTGGTGATGCCCATGGCGTACGCGACCAACGATCCGGCAGCGGACCCTCGGCCGGGACCGACGCGGATGCCGACAGCTTTGGCGTGATTGATCAGGTCGCCGACCACGACCAGGCCGGTCGCGATGCCGATGCGGATGTGGACGGCGAGCCCGGTTTCCTCCCGCAGCCGCGCCATCACGTCGAGCATGTCGAGCCCCATGCGCGTCAGCCGCGCCGTCGGATCGGCCACCGGCTCGGGCACACCCGCGGCTGCCATGTAGGCATCACCGATGGTCTTGATTTTTTCGATGCCGTGCCGCCGCGCCAGTTCGTCGAAGTCGATCACGATGCGGTTGAGCAATTCGACGACCCTCGCCGCGCCGAGCTGTCGCGCCAACGGTACGAACCCGGAAATGTCGGAAAATAGGATGGCGGCCTCGGCGAAGCTGTCGGCGATCGCGGCCTCGGGGCGCGCTTTCAACCGCTCGACGACACTGTCGGGCAGAATGTTGCGCAGCAACTTGTCCGTTTCCGCTTTCGCTGTCTCGACCAGCCGGAACGCATACCAGACGGTGACAGCGATCAGGCCGAACGCGGTGATCGCCGTCTGAGTGTAGAGATCGTTCAGGATGCGCGGGTTCGGGGGAATGATAGCGGCCTCTGGCGGAAACGAGAACCACGCATAGAGGTGCAATACCAGAGCGCCGATGGCGACCGATATGGCGAGCTTCAGTCGCTCGAGTCCGAAGACGAAGAACGGTGCCGCGGCGCCCACCGTCAGCAGCAACGGCGAGCCGCCGTCGTGACCGAGGTAGGCCGTGATGACGGTCAGCGCCACGAACTCGGTGACGACGATGAGCAGCCCGCCGGCGATCTCACTGACGCGATGGGCCACAGGAACCAGCGACACGACGAGCGCGATGGCGACGTTGATGAGCACCAGCGGCCGGTATTCGATACCCTCGGTCAACCCGTACTGGAGCGCGAACCCGACCGTCGTCAGGATGACGAGATAGGCGAACATGTTGAGGATCATCAGCCGCCGCTTGGTGTCGGGCGGGTAGCCGTCCGTTCCGGCTTCGGCGAGGCGGCCGAGTGCGTCGAGCAGCAGGCGCAGCGGCGCCAGCGCCGCCATGCGGCGCAAGGCCTGCCGTATCGCGCCGGGCGCCGCCGTCATGGCTGCGCTCCGGCATCGCCGAGGAACGACGGCGACGCTGCGGCGAACTCTGTACGAAACCGGTCGCGCGTCGTCACCTTTCAGTCCCATTCGGTCATGTGAGCCGGCAGCGCCGTCCCGGAACCGCAATCGGGATGGCGTGCGCGGCAATCCCTCACTCGACGCCCGCCGTCAAACTCAATTCCTCGATGTCGCAGGTGAATTTGGCGCCTTGGCGGGCGATGGCGCCATTTCCCTCGAGGATCGACAGCGCCGTGTTGACCTTCGGCCGGCTGGCACCGATGAGCAACGCCAGTTCGCCTTGCGACATGCCGAGGTCGATCGTCACCTTGCCCTCGGTCGCATCGGGTACCTTCTGGCGCGCCGCGGCGAGGAAGAAGCGGGCGAGGCGGACTTCGATCGGGAACAGAGCGATAGCCTCGAGCTGCTGGTCGGCCTCGCGGATGCGCCGGCACAGGAAACGCACCACCGCGTCGACGAGATGCGGGCGTGTCTCTGCGAGACGCATGAACGCGGCGCGTCCGAGCGACAGGGCTTCGGTTTTGACCACCGCCGTTGCATCCGCCGAGCGCGGGCCGCTGTCGAGCATGGCGATCTCGCCGAACACGGCGCCCGGTTCGGCATGCGCGAACGACAGCTCGCGTCCTTCCGCCGTCAGGACGGACAGGCGCACACGACCCGACGTGACGAGGTAGATGTCGCGGCCGGGATCGCCGCGGGTAAAAATCACCTGGCTGGCGTCGAACGACGTTTCGCGCATTTCCGCCAGCAGCGCTCTGCGGTCGGAATCGTCCAGCGGCTCGAACAGGGGAGCCTGTTGCATGAGGGCAAGAAATTTGTCGTTGACGGCCATGGTGCTCCGCTCTCGCGTTGAGGTTGGCGCGCGTATCGCCGGGCGCGCAATCCGAACAGCCCGTCGACCGGCGTCGTCCGCCGCCCTCGGGTAGCCGTCACGCATTAGCCCAGATATAGAGCCTCTGCTGTTCCCCAAGGCAACGCAATTCGAGGTCGTGGCAAAGCCGCGAAGGGCGCACCGGCTGAGATCGCGTCGGCAGTCGCGACCTCGGATCGACCGGCGGGGCGAGGCTTGCAAAAGCGTGGCGCGATCTGCATTGTCCGCGCGGGCGGCACGGAGGATCGATCGGGGCGTGCTCTGCTCCGGCGCGCCGCCGGACTTGCCTGTTGTTGCGAAACGGAGTGACGATGCCGTCGCCGAAGTCAGCGCTGCTCAACGTTCTGCGCCGGGTCGAAGGCGCGCCACGCCGACAGTCCCTGCGCCAAGACATGGCGCGGGTGCGCGCCGCCGATGCGGTGCCCGTGGCGCGGCCGAAACTGGTGTTGGCGAGTGCCAGCCCTCGGCGGCTGATGCTGTTGTCGCAGGTCGGCATCAAGCCGGATGCCGTGCGGCCGTCGTCGATCGACGAAACGCCTCTGAAGGGCGAGATGCCGCGCGCGCTCGTCGCCCGTCTGGCCCGCGCCAAGGCCGAGGCGGCGCGCGACCAGATCGCCAACGATGCCAACATCGCCGACGCCTATGTGCTGGCCGCTGACACCATCGTGTCGTTCGGGCGCAAGGTGCTGACCAAGCCGCAGTACGTTGAGGAGGCCGTCGCCTCGCTGCAGTTGCTGTCGGGGCGCACGCACCGTGTGCTCACCGGCCTCTGCCTCATCACCCCGGACGACAAGCTGCGCACCAAGATCGTCGACACGCGGGTGCGCTTCAAGCATATCCCGCGTGCCGAGCTCGAAGCCTACATCGCCTCGCGCGAATGGCGCGGCAAGGCCGGCGGCTACGCCATCCAGGGGCTCGCCGGGTCGTTCGTGCAGAAGCTCGTCGGCTCCTATACCAACGTCGTCGGCCTGCCGCTGACGGAGGTGACGGCGATGATCGTCGCGGAGGGATTCCCGGTGCATTTCGAGGCGGCGCGCGCCGCCGATCTCGATCCGGAGTGACGCATGTCCGGTAAGCACGACAACTCTGCTTCCCCACCGAAGCCGACCGGCGGGCGCTGCCCCATCTGCCGCCAGCCGACGGTGCTGGAGTTCCGCCCCTTCTGTTCGCGGCGCTGCGCCGATGTCGACCTCGCGCGGTGGATCAACGGTGTTTACGCCATACCCGTGCAGGATGCCGACGACGACGAGGACGGCGACCAGCAGTCGCATTCTCAAGGACCAGGCCCGCGAGACGGCGACCGCTGAAACGTGGCACGATCGTTGCGGGCGGGGTGGCGGACTGCGGGGGACGATCGCATGCTGGTGATGGCGCAGGCGGCGCTGGGCGTCGTGCTCATTCCGCTCACCGTTTGGGCCCTGTCTGAAAATCGCCGGCACCTGCCGCCCCTGCGTCTCGTGGGGCTCATCGCAGCGACCCTCGCCGCGCAGATCGCGCTGGCTCTCATTCTGTTGAAGCTGCCCGTCGCGCGCCAGGCGTTCGCGCTGCTGGGTGATGGCGTTCAAGCCGTGCAGCAGGCGACCGAGACCGGCGCGCGGCTGGTGTTCGGCTATCTCGCCGGTGGTCCTGCACCCTTCGAGCGCAGCGCCCCGCAGCATGAATTCATCATCGCATTTCGCGTGCTGCCGATCATTCTGGTGCTCTCGGCGCTGGTGCGGCTGCTCTATCACTGGGGCGTTCTGCAGGCGATCGTGCGCGGCTTCGCGTTGCTGCTGCGCCGCGCCACCGGCATCGGTGGTCCGCTGGCCACGGTTTCCGCGTCGGCACTGTTTCTGGGCCTCGTCGAGGCGCCGCTGCTGATCCGCCCCTATCTGAAACACATGGGGCGCGGCGCGTTGTTCGCGACCATGGTCGTCGTCATGGCGACCATCGCCGGAACCGTGATGGCGCTCTATGCCTCACTGCTGGCGCCACACGTGCAGGGTGCGGCGGGGCACCTGCTGGCCGCCTCCTTGATGAACATTCCGGGCGCCCTGCTGCTGGCGCGCCTCGCCGTGCCCGATGGTTTTCTCGGCGGGCCAGAGCGGGCGGCGATCGTCGTCGAGGATGCGCCGCAGAGCACCATCGACGCCATCACCAAGGGCACGCTCGACGGCATTCAACTGGTTGTCGCCGTCGCCGCCATGCTGATCGTGTTCATTGCGCTTGTGACGCTCGCCAACACCGTTCTGGGTGCGCTCGCCGCGCCGTTCGGCGCCAGCCTGACGCTGCAGCAGATCCTCGGCTGGGTGGCGGCGCCGCTGGCCTTCGTCATCGGTGTGCCATGGGGTGAAGCCGCCACAGCGGGTCAATTGCTGGGTGAGCGCCTCGTGCTCAACGAACTGATCGCCTACCTCGATCTGGCTCGGTTGGGGCCGGGCGACATCTCGGATCGCACGCGGCTCATCATGACCTATGCGCTGTGCGGTTTCGCCAATCTCGGTTCGCTCGGCATCATGCTCGGCGGCTTGACGCAGATGCTGCCCGAGCGGCGCGAGGAGATCGTGCAACTCGCCCCGCGTTCGGTGTGGGTGGGTTTTCTCGCCTCACTGCTGTCGGCGGCGCTGATCGGGCTCGTCACGCCGCCCTAAGTCGTCGTCGCTCGCGCCCGTAACCGCCCGAGCACCCGACCGTCGAGTCCCCGCCGCATCGCCGAAATCCGTCCACGACATTGTGGCGGGCCGCCCAATCGCGGCCCGCATCACGCCATCCGAATCGTGCAGGCTCAACTTATGAGTGAATCTGCGCTTTTGCATACAACTCGATGGCCGGTGGCGTTGGCGCTGGCTGTCGTGGTTTCAGCGGGCGGTCTATCGGCCGCCATCGTTTCGTCCAATGCGGCGGTCTCGGCACCGGGCAGCGTCGAGCCCGGCGGCACGATCGAGCCCGGCGCGAGTTCCGCGCCCGCCGTGCCGCACGCCCGCCGACCCGAGATCCGTGGCGTGGCGGTGGTCGTCGATGGTGACACGCTGGAAATCGGCGGCCAACGCATCCGCCTCGAAGGCATCGACGCGCCGGAAGCCGGGCAGTCTTGCAAGGGCGGATTTTGGGGCACCTGGTCCTGCGGCAAGGTGGCGACGAAGGCGCTGCGTCGGTTGGTTTCCGGCAGGGAGACGGCGTGCGAAAATCATGGCCGCGACAAATATGGCCGCGTGCTCGCCATCTGCTACGCCGGTGGCGTCGAAATCAACGCCGCGTTGGTCCGCGATGGCCACGCTTGGGCGTTCGTGAAGTATTCGACGCGGTATGTCGCAGCCGAAGCGGAAGCGCGGGCGGCCCGGCGCGGCATTTTCGCGACCGAGACGGAAACCGCCTGGGACTATCGCGCCGGCCGCTGGGCGGGCGCCGAGCAGCAAGCTCCCGACGGCTGCGCGATCAAGGGCAACATCACCCGCAATGGCCGCATCTATCACATGCCGTGGAGCCCCTGGTACGCCAAGGTGAGCATCGAAGCGAGCCGCGGCGAACGCTGGTTCTGCTCCGAGACGGAGGCGATCGCGGCTGGCTGGCGTCCCGCGCAGGGGTCGTGAGCGGGCGATCGGTGCGCGAAAAACCAGCCTTCGACCTCGGGGTGCTCGACGGCGCCGGGAAATTTAGTCATCTTCCGTCGCAACGCTTGAAACCCGGAGCCGAAAGCAATGACCGCATCACCCCGCGCTGTTATCCGATTGTTGGCGACGTTCGCTCTCTGCATCACCGCCTCGATGCAGGTGGCCGCACCTGCCGCCGCTGTCGGGTCCAGCACGTGGGACGGCCTCAAGACCGATGTCTTTGGCAGCCGCACGATCGAAAGCGGGCTCGGTGTCGTGACCATCAAGGCGCCGTTCCGCCCCGAGGACCAGCGCGCCGTTCCGGTGACAATCGATGCCCGTCTTGCCGATGGCCGCAGCGTCAAGTCGGTAACGTTGATCGTCGACGAGAACCCGTCTCCCGTTGCCGCGGTGTTCACTTTTGGCGCCGCCAAGCGGGCCGTGGCGTTGAAGACCAACATCCGCCTCAACCAGGAGACGCACGTTCGCGCCATCGTCGAGGCGAGCGACGGACGTCTCTACATGGCGCAGCAGTTGGTAAAGTTTGCCGGTGGTCAGGCGGCGTGTTCAGCGCCGCCGACGGGCAACCCGGAAGAGATCGCCGCCAACATGGGCAAGATGCGCCTTACGAGCGTGCCGGGTGACGGCGCCGCCAACGCCTCGTCGATCCTCAACCGCGTGCGCCTCGAAGTCAGCCATCCCAATCACACCGGCATGGCGCTCGACCAGCAGACGCTGCTCTATATTCCGCTGCGCATGATCACGACCCTCGAGGTCAGCCAGGGTGGCGTCAAACTGTTCGACATGACCGGCTCGATCACCATCTCCGAGAATCCCGCCTTCGAGTTCGACGTCGACCTGACGCGCGAACACCGCATTGTCGCCAGGCTCAAGGACAGCGACGGCACGGAGTGGAGCCGCCAACTCGACCTGCCGGCCGGCAGCTGAAAGGACGAGGCCAGCCTTATCGAGGCGCCTCGCGCTTGCAATAGTTCGAAAGCAAGAGGCCCGCGAGATCGGCTGATCTGCGGGCCTTCGTTTTCGGGCTTCAGTTTCGTTTTCGCCGTTGCCGGTGGCTGCCGCCGGTCACCGTGAGGGATCGCTACCTCACTTCAGCGGCGCGGCATCCTCGCCGAACTTGTACTTCACGCCGACGGTGACTTCATACTGGTCCATGTCGAGCGTGACGTTCTGTGCTGGAGCACCGAACGGCACCGCAAAGACGTCGTTGAAGAACTCGGTGCCGGTGACCT
>JBKBNR010000165.1:0-6979 GCA_046295315.1 Hyphomicrobiaceae bacterium | reverse complement strand
GCGTCACGCAGTTCCCGGTGTGGGAACACCCCTACAGGTTCGATGTCATCTGCCGGCCGGACCTCATTCCGCCGGGTACTCGCGTCGTCAACAATCTGCAGATCGGCCGCGCGCTCGTCGCCGACATGCCACTCGATCCGCCGATCATGTCGATGATGTGCTGGAACTCGAATCCCGTCACACAGGCGCCTGAAACCGACAGAATCGTCCAGGGCTTATTGCGCGAGGACCTGTTCCTCGTCTCGGCGGAGCACTTCATCTCCGACACCGCGTCCTACGCCGACATCCTGCTGCCGGCCTCGATGGGCGCCGAGATGGAGGACATGATCCTGTCGTGGGGCCATCTCTACCTCACCTACAACGCCAAATGCGTCGAAAGCCCGGGCGAGGCCATCCCCAACAACGAAATATTCCGCCGCCTCGCGGCCCGCATGGGCTTCGAGGAGGAGAACTTCAAATGGTCCGATCGCGAGTGCCTGGAGCATTACGTCGATTGGTCGTCGCCGGCGTGCGAGGGCATCGACCTCGAATACCTGCGCACTCACGGCTTCGCGCGGCTCAAAGTCGGCACGCGGGACGATCGCTGCCCGCACAAGGCAGGCAACTTTCCGACGCCCACCGGCAAGTGCCATTTCCTCGCCGAAGGCGCGACGAACTTCGTCGCCGGGCCGTTCCGCCAGATGTACGAAGGCTACCAGCCCGGCGAGCCGCTCGACCCGCTCCCCGATTACGTCGGCCCGCGCGAATCGGCCGCCAGAAATCCCGAGCTGGCGAAGACTTATCCGCTCAACATCGTCTCGCCGAAGAGCCACGGATTCCTCAATTCCTGCTATGCCAACATGGAGCAGAAGATCAGAGGTCAGGGCGAGCAATTCGTTCTCATCAGCGCGGCTGATGCGGCCTCGCGTGGCATCGTCGAAGGCGACCGCGTCAAGGTCGAGAACAGCCGCGGCGCGTTCAAGGGCGTCGCGCGCATCACCGGCGACGTCAATCCGGGCGTCGTCGTCGCGTCGCTCGGATACTGGCGGCAGCTCAACGACGGCACGGTCAACTGCATCTCGTCGGCCGAGTTCACCGACATGGGTCACGCACCGTCGTTTTCGGACAACCTGGTGCAGGTGAGCAGGGCGAACTGATAACTACGAGCCCACTCCGCGGCGGTCGTGACGGTCGTCGCCGCGGAGACCGTGCGAGTCAGCTCGAGGTTGCCGCGGGACCAAAATCGCGGCCAGCCGAACGCGTCGACGACGGTTATTGCGCGGCTCGTCTCGTATTTTCGGAACTAATCATTGTAATCCGCGGCAATAAGAACTAAGTCTTGATCGTCGGCTCTGGCCAGACGTCGGCCCGTCGCCAGCACTTTTGTGTAGCCTCGTTACGACAAAGCCAAAAAATCCGACACCCGTCTCGGCAAGCGAAGTGCTTGTTCGGGGGCCTTTTATTAGCGAAAGACGAAAAATGCAGCTCGGTACTGTCAAGTTCTACAACGACCAAAAGGGTTACGGCTTCATCGCCCCGGATAACGGCAGCAAGGACGTGTTCGTCCATGCCACCGCTCTCGAGCGCGCCGGCATGTCCAGCCTCCGCGAGGGCCAGAAGGTCTCGTTCGAAACGCAGGAAGATCGTCGCACCGGCAAGACTGCCGTGAGCAACATTCGCGCCGCCTGATCGGCCAGCGCTTCCGCGTAACACCGACGAACACATGGCTTGGCCGCTCCCACCCCCGGGAGCGGCCATCGTGCTTTTTGGCGCCGGCCTGGATGTCTATGTCCGGCCGTGTTCAGGCGTCCGGCGCAATGCGGCTCTTGACCTCGTCGGGGGCGCCGAAGTGCCCGAAATAGCGCGGGTCGATCTTCTCGACGGGCAGGATGATCAAGACGTCCGTCGTGCCGAACTGCCGGTCGATCACGGCGCCGTCGCCGATGTAGGCGCCGAGCCGCAGATACCCCTTGATCAGCGGTGGCATGGCCTTCAGCGCCGCCTTCATGTCGACGGCCTCTTTCGGCAGCAGGTCCATCGGCTGGTAGAGACGGTCATGGGCGCGGCAGCGCCAGTCCTCCGGCGCCATGGCATGGTGGTGCAGGAACGAGAGCGCCACTGCGTGGGCCTTGGGATCGACGCCCTCGAAGGATGCGCAGCCGATCATCACGTCCACCTTGTGCTCGCGGACATAGGTCCACAGCCCGTGCCACAAGAGCTCGACGGAGCGCTTGGAGCGGTACGGCTTCAGCACGCACGAGCGGCCAAGCTCCATGAACTTGTAGCCGGGCTTGCGCCGCATCAGCGGTGCGATGTCGTATTCGCCCTGGGTATAGAAACCGAAGTTGCGCTCGGCGACATCCTGGCGCAACACGCGGTAGGTGCCGACCACGCGCGGCTTGCGCGACTGCCGCCAGACATCCTGCTTCGGCTTCGCAGCGGTGTCGACGACCAGCAGATGCTCGCAGATCGCATCGTAGGGATCCTCGTCGCGGCGGCGCATCTCGGCCAGGAACGACGGTGTCGCCGACATTTCCTCGTAGAACACATCGTAGCGCAGGCGTTGCGCGCGCTTCACGTCACCCCAGGTCTCGGCGAGCCGCACCTCGAGATCGCCGACACGCCCGTAGACCTTGGCCGGCTTGCGCCGCATGCCGGCGAAGCCGAGGCCCGTCGACGCACGCAAGGCGGGTTTGACTATCGCGGCGCCGCCGTCGAGCGCGGCACGGGCAAGGAGTCCGTGCGGCGGCAGCTTGAGAAAGCCGCGACCGTTAAAGCGCTGTGCCAGGGTGCGCGCGCGACCCGAAATCATAAGCATTCTCCCCGTCGGCCGACGTCGCAAGTTCGCGTCTTGACACGATCCCGTATTCAAGCGGTCGGGTGGAGATTTATCATGATTCCGTGACAGATTGGCGAAGTCGCGTAGCTGCAACGCGGAGCGGGCCGCGCGCAGGGTTGGTGTGGCGGCGGCGCGCGACGACAAGCCCACCGATCAAACGATTCGCGCGCCGGTCTGAGCGTCATTCGCCCGCGGCTTTGGCGGTGGTTGTCGAGAACGGCTCCCTCCGCTCTCCGAGCCAACGGTCGAGCAGCCGGGCGAGGTCGCCGCTGTCGAATGGCTTTGCCAGATAGTCGTCGAACCCTTCGGCAAGGTAACGCTCACGGTCCTCGGGAAACGCATTGGCGGTCAACGCCACGATCGGCGGGCACGTCGTTGCGTGCAGCCCGGCGCGGATCATGCGGGCCGCCGCGATGCCGTCGAGGCCGGGCATGAAAATGTCCATGAGGACGATGTCGACGGCGGGCTCCGCGCCATCGGCGCACGCGAGGGCGCGTGTCACCGCGGTCCGTCCGTCGGGGCAGTGAACGACCGAGCAGCCTGCGCGTTCGAGCACCCGCCGCGCCAGAAGTGCATTGATCTCGTTGTCCTCGACCAGCAGCACCGTCGCGCTCCGTTCTCCCGGAGCGCGGCCGTTCCCGGATAGAGACGCCGGCACGGCACCCGCCAAGCCCGGCTCGGCGCCGAACGCGGCGCCGCTGGTGTCTCGGTCGCTCGCGACCGCGTCGGCCGGGCTCGAGATCTGCTGCAGCAATGTGCTGGCCCGCACCGGGCGCACGAGATAACGCTCATAGCCGTTGCGACGGAATGACGACAGGCCTGCCCGCGCCAGCACGTTGACGGTGACGAGGCCGATCACGTCGGGCCGGACGGCCCGCGCAGCGGTGAGCAGAGCACCAGCCGCCGCGGCATCGCAGCCGACGTCGACGATGATCCGCGTCACCGCTTCACCGCGCTCGGCAGATGCGGCGAGAGCACGCGCCGCGTCGGCCATATCGGCTTCGACGACGTCATGGCCGGCGGCGCGCAGGATACATGCGAGACTGCCGCGCTCGATGACGCGGTCGAACGCCAGCAGCACCCGCTCGCGCTGCTGCTCGGCCGGGGCCGGTTCGTCGCCGCGCGCATCTTCGGCGGTGTCGAGCACGATTTCGGCCGTGAACGTCGAGCCGCTGCCCGGTGTCGAAGCGACGCGAATGTCGCCACCCATTGCGATCGCGATCTGCCGCGAGATGGCGAGGCCGAGGCCGGTGCCGCCCTGTTGGCGGCGATGGGCGGCGTCGGCCTGCTCGAATTCCTGAAACAGCCGAAGCGTGTCGTCATCCGACAGTCCGATGCCGCTGTCGACGACCGCCATCGTGACGCGCTCGCGCCCCGCCTCGTCGGTGCGGCTGTCGATGTGCACCGAGATGCCGCCGTGATCCGTGAACTTTACCGCGTTGGACAGCAGATTGAGCAGAATCTGGCGGACCCGCGCTTCGTCACCGAGCAGCGTCCCGGGAATGTCCGGCGCCACCACGAGCGCCAGTTCCAGCCCCTTTTCGTGGGCGCGCGGCGACAGCAACTCGACGACGCCCTGCGCGGCGCGTTCGAGAGAAAACGGCGCGGGGCTCAGCACCAGCTTGCCGGCCTCGATCTTGGAGAAGTCGAGAATCTCGTCGATCAGCTTCAACAAGGCGCGCGCCGACTGTTCGACGGCGCCGACGTAGGTGCGCTGCTCGCTCGATAGCTCGGTGTCACGCAACAACCCGCTCATGCCGAGAATGCCGTTCATCGGCGTGCGGATCTCGTGGCTCATGGCGGCGAGAAAGCGCGACTTGGCGCGGTTCGCGGCTTCCGCCGCATCGCGCGCTTCGGCAAGTTCGGTGGCGCGCTGGCGCTCTTCGGTGACGTCACGTCCGACCGCCTGCACTTCGAGGCTGCCGTCACTGGCGGCGACGAGCTGCTCGTCCCAGGCGATCCAGCGCGGTCCCGCTGCCGTCTCGGTCAGGCTGGTGTAGCTGCGCCGGCGTTCGCTGTCGGCCGTGGTCAGCGGAATGCCGCCGTCGCCTTCAAGCACGGTCGGCGAGAAGGCGCTGCCGAGCACATCTTGCGGTGCGATGGCGAATACACGAGCGAAGGCGCGGTTGGCGAAGGTCAGCAAACCGCGGGCATCGCGGCGCAGGATGATGTCGCTCTGCGCATCGAGCAGATCGCGATAGCGCACATCGCTTTCCGAAATCTCCCAGTGCGCATCCTGCAGATGCTCGATGCGCCTCTCGAGCGTGTCGCAAAGCTCGGCGAAGCGTCCGCCCTGGTGGGGCTGCATCGACTGGCGATCGGCTGACCTGATGGCGTGATGGACCGCCGCCAGAAGCATGGCGACGCCTGCCGCCACCGTGACGTGCGCTGGCCCGATGCCGGGCAGAATGGCGAGGCCGGACAACGCGACGACGGTGCCGAGCGCTGCCAGCCACGACGGCAGATTTCGGCGCGCGTCGTCGGCGGCGTCGCCGATGAGCCAGCGTTTGGCGCGGCGCGACGAATCCGGACCGGAGGTCAGCGCGCTCCAACTCGCAACGAGGCGCCGAACGGCCGACGGCGTCGTGCGGCTTCGCACATCGCCCGTCGTGTCGACGCGGGATGGGCTGGTCGGGCTCGGGTCGCGCACGGATCGGACACCTGTGATGGAGCCTGGCTGCCACCCGGCAACGGGCGGCACGCATCCGGAACTCCGGACTCCATAAGCTCAACCACAGCGGATTTGATAAACGTTGAAACGGCCTGGTGAACGAAGTGTTGCGGGGTGTCCCGCGGAGTCCCGGCCAAGCGCACATCGACCCGGCTCGGCACGATCACGCGATCATGCGCGGCGCTGCACGCTCAGCGCCCCTTCAGCGCCGGATCGGTTTCGATGGGGCGCGCGGCGTCGAGTGTCAGGATCGGTACGCCGTCGCGGATCGGAAAGGCGAGGCTGGCGGCCTTCGAAATCAGCTCACCGCTGGCCGCATCGAGTTCGAGGCGATGCTTGGTTATAGGGCAGACCAGGATCGCCAGCAGACGCGGATCGATGCTGCGATCGCTTGCGGTTTCTGCGTGAGTTTCGCGGTCCTCGCTGGTCATCGTCGCCTTCCGGGTCGCGCTGTCGTCGGCCTTCACCGCGATGGTGAAATCATTGCATCCGCCCGCCGGCACTGCCATTCGCGGCGAGGTCCATCTCGGCCAGCGCGATCAGCACTTCAGAACGCGACTTCAGCGTCTCCGACTCGAGCAGCGCTTGTTTCTCGACGGGCCCATAAGGGCTCATCACCGACAGCGCGTTGACCAGAAACTCCGTCGACGACTTGGTGATCGCGTTCCAGTCTGTATTCAGGTTGTTGGCTGCGAGATACGCCTTGAGCACTTTGAGCAGGGCATCGCGATCGACGTCGCCCTCGCCGAGGCTCGGTGTCAGATCGTTGGCGAACGGCGCGAAGTCGCAGATGCCGGTACGGTACGGCGCCGTGTGCGATGTTTCGCCGGACAACACGAACCGGCTGATGCCCGTTAGGGTGATGAGGATGCGCCCGTCATCCAGTTCCTGATACGCGGTGATGCGACCCGCGCATCCAACGCGCTGCAGCGCGATCGATTTGCCGCCGGGGCTTTCGCTCGTGCCGCCGCTGCTGAGACCGCTGGTCAGCGTCTCGTTCGCGCTCTGATCCGGCTGAATGATGCCGATCAGCCGCGAGCCGCGCAGACAATCGTCGACCATCGCCAGATAGCGGGGCTCAAAGACGTTGAGCGGCAGCGTCACGCGCGGCAGGAGAATAGCGCCGCGCAACGGAAACAGCGCCACCTCACGGGGCAAGTCGGTCGGAAAACGATAACGGTCGATCGTCGCCAAGCGCTTGCCCTCGTTTGGTTGCCCAGTTCTTCACCCCGGAAGGAACACGCCGGTTGCGGTGGCGCGGTAAAGAAATTCACCGCGCGACCAGTTCAGTTCAGGCGAACAGCACGGACGACAGGCGCTTGCGGCCCTCGACGGTGGCGGGATCCTTCGGCCCCCAGGCCTCGAAGAACTGCACGAGCTGCTTGCGCGCGGCTTCCTCGTTCCACGTACGTGCACGGCGTACCAGATCGATCAGGTGCTCGACGGCTTCGTCCTTCTTGCCACGGGCGGCGAGCGCCACGGCGAGGTCG
>JBKBNR010000164.1:0-6993 GCA_046295315.1 Hyphomicrobiaceae bacterium | reverse complement strand
ATGCCGTGGGTTGGTGGTGAACCCGATCTGGTTGTTGATGACGAAATGGATTGAGCCGCCGGTGCGATGCCCCTTGAGGCCCGACAAGCCGAAGCATTCCGCGACGACACCCTGTCCCGCGAATGCGGCGTCGCCATGGATCAGCAGCGGCAGAACCGGCGTGCGCTCACCCGCCTTGCAGCCGTGCTGGTCCTGCTTGGCGCGCACCTTGCCGAGCACGACGGGATCGACGATCTCGAGATGCGACGGGTTGGCGGTCAGCGACAGGTGCACGTTGTTGCCGTCGAACGAGCGGTCGGACGAGGCGCCGAGGTGATACTTGACGTCGCCCGATCCCTCGACCTCCTCCGGCTTGAACGACCCGCCCTTGAACTCGTTGAAGATGGCGCGATGCGGCTTGCCCATGACGTTGGCGAGCACGTTGAGACGCCCGCGGTGCGCCATGCCGATGATGATCTCTTTGACGCCGAGCTGGCCGCCGCGCTTGATGATCTGCTCCAGAGCCGGCACCATGGCCTCGCCGCCGTCGAGGCCGAAGCGCTTGGTGCCGGTGTATTTGACGTCGGCGAATTTCTCGAACGCTTCCGCCTCGATGAGCTTGTTGAGGATCGCCTTCTTGCCCTGAACGGTGAAGCGGATGTCCTTTTCTTCGCCCTCGATGCGCTCCTGCAGCCACGACTTCTGCTGCGGCGACGTGATGTGCATGAATTCGACGCCGATATGGTGCGAATACGTGCGACGGAGCAGGGCGAGGATCTGGCGGATCGACGCGGTCTCGAAGCCGAGTACGCGATCGAGGAAGATCGGCCGGTCGAGATCCGCTTCCATGAAGCCGTAGGTCTCGGGCTTCAGTTCGCGGTGCATCTTGCGTTCGGTGATGCCCAGCGGGTCGAGGTCGGCGATCAGGTGGCCCATGGCGCGATAGGCGCGGATCAGCATAAGAGCGCGGATCGAATCCTGCGTCGCGCGTTGCGACTGCGCGGGCGTGATTTCGACGCCCGCCGCTTGTGCCCGCTGCGCGATGCGCTCGCGGATGGTGCGCTCAGTAACCTGATAAGTGCCGGACAGCGCCGCCGTCATGTCGTCGGTGCGGTTCAACTCGGCGAGCGGTGTGCCCCAAGAGCCGCCAGAACCTGAGCCGCCAGAACTGGAGCCACCGTCAGCGGTCGTGCGGGCGGGCTCACCCTCCATCATGCTCTCGAAGAACTGCCGCCACTCGTCGCTGACCGACGCGGGATTACGCTCGTACTCGGCCTGCATCTCCTCGATGTAGGCGGCGTTGGCGCCATCGAGAAACGACGTGCGCAGAAACTGCTCGTTCTGAGCCTGTCTCGACATGATTCTGTTCCTGTCGTTATCTGAGGGAGTCGGTCGCCCTCCGGATACGGGCAGCCGGAGCTGCCGGTTCCCGTCGCCCGTTCAACACGAGGGGTTACTTAGTACACTTTGACGCAGGGTTTAAGACCGCCGAAAGTGGCGGTGTCGGTATTGCCCCAATCTCGCCGATTATGCCTTTGGACGAAGCCGTTGCCGCATAAAGAGGCAGGCGAAGGGCGTCTCCCTGGCGAGAAGCACGGTATGCTCGCCGATCGTCTCGAACCCTGATGCTTCGTAGAACCGGCGGGCGTTCAGCGTCGCGAAGCATTGGAGTTCGGGGATGTCGGCGCGGCGCGCCCCGTCAAGGCATCGCCCCATGATCGCGCGCCCAACGCCTTGCCGAACCGTCGACGGGGCAGTGGCAAAGTGGCGGATATGTCCGACATCGGGAGCGATCGTCCCGGTGCCGGGCGTTTCAGTTGACCATCCGCCGCAGCCCACGAGGGCGCCATCGGAGTTTCCGGCGACGAAGCATGTACCGCTGGTCAGCAGGCGCGGGTTGGCGCGGGTCATCAGGGGCAGGGCGGCAGCCAGTACGTCCGCCGGGTAGGCGGCGGGGAGCAACGCCACATAACACGAGGCGAGCAGTGCGGAGACCGGCGCCTCGTCAGCGGGGCATGCAACTCGTATTTTCATGACCATGCGCCGTCTTTAGCGTTGCGTTCGCAGAACAGTTGAGCCGGAATATCACTCTGTGCCGCGTCAGGTCGTGCACAATTAACCAGCCGCCGGTATGGTTGCCAGGATGTGAGCGCGGGTTGCATTTCCGGGCAGCACACTCCGCCTCGAGCCGGCCTCGACGCTCCCGCAACGTTCGATCGTGGGGCGGCCCGGTGGGCGCTGGCAATCCAGCAGCAATGGGGAAGACCGTGTCGGTTAGGGCGTGGGCGTCAGTTATTGCTGTTGTGGTGGCATGCGGCGTGGGCGTATCCGCCGCGGATGCGCAGTCGGGGCAGAAACAGCGCGCCAAGCCTCCGGCCGAGCAGAGTTTTCGCGATTGCCCGACGTGCCCTGTAATGGTCAAGGTGCCGGCTGGCGAGTTCGTCATGGGCTCGCCCGCGACAGAGCCCCGTCGCGGGGACGACGAAGGGCCGCAGCGTCGCGTGACATTTGCCAAGCCGTTCGCCATCGGGAAGTACGAGGTGACGTTCGCGGAGTGGGACACCTGCGTCGCAAAGGGCGGGTGCCGGCATAAGCCCACGGACGACAAGTTCGGACGCGGCAAGAAGCCGGTCATCAACGTCTCATATGACGACGCGCAGGAATTTGTCGCGTGGCTGGCGCGCACCACGGGGAAGCCTTATCGGTTGCCGACCGAGGCGGAATGGGAATATGCGGCGCGCGCATCGACGGATCCCGACGCGCCATCGAAGCCGTTTTCGACCGGCGACACGATCAACACCAGCCAAGCCAACCACGACGGTAACTTCACCTATAACGGCGGCCGCGGCAGCATTTACCGGCAGACGACGGTCGACGTGGGTTCCCTCCGGCGCAATGCCTTCGGCCTGCACGAAATGCATGGCAACGTGTTCGAGTGGGTCGAGGATTGCTACAAGCCGGACTACCGTGATGCACCTGTCGACGGCAGCGCCGTGTCGACCCCCGATTGCGCCCTGCGCATCGTGCGGGGCGGCGCTTGGAACTATTATCCCTGGAAACTGCGCTCGGCCTACCGCTACGCGACGCCGGGTAACGTGAGATTGAACAATATCGGGTTGCGCGTCGCGCTGACGCTGCCGAATGTGGAACAGGCCCAGTCTGTTGAAAAAGGAAACTGAGGCAATGATGGCTCGCCGGAGTGTAATCGCGTTGCTGGCCGTCGGGGCCCTGCTCGTGCCGATGATACCCACTGCTGCCGACGCTCAGGAGCGCACGCCGCGCCGCGCCCGCGCGCCGCAGGCCGAAATCGTGCCGCAGAGACGGCCCATGCTGGCGGTGGTCGGTCTGCGTGAACAGCGCGTCACCATCTACGATTCGACCGGGGCGCGGATGTCGGAGTCGCCGGTTTCGACGGGTATTCCGGGCAACGAAACGCCGCCCGGCGTCTTCAGTATCGTGCAGAAGAACATCGACCACCGCTCCAACCTCTACGACGACGCGCACATGCCCTACATGCAGCGCATCACATGGACCGGAATTGCTCTCCATGCGGGTGTCGTTCCAGGTGTTCCCGCGTCACACGGATGCATTCGGCTTCCCGAAGCGTTCGCCCGCCAGTTGTTCGACCTGACCGACCTCGGCATGCGCGTGGTGATCGCGCGCGAGGGTCTGGCGCCGTCGCCGATCGACGAGCCGGCGATGTTCCGGCGTGAACCGGACGCGCGCACCGCTGACGCCGAGCCCGTGCGACTTGTCAGCACCAAGCCCGAACTCGAGCTGCCGGGGCGCGACACCACGATGGCCGATCTGCAGGCGCGCGTGTTGGCGCTCGAAGCCGAAGTGGCGAGCGCGGCGCGGAAGGCGCGCGATTTGCGCGGTCCGGCAGCGAAAGCGCGCGATGCGGTGAAGCCTGCCGAGCGCGCGCTGAAGCAGGCCGAAGCGGCGCTGGCCAAAACCGAAGCGGACCTCGTTGCGGCGGAGAAGATCATCGAAACGGGCGAGCCGAAAAAGAAACTCGCCGACGCCGAGAAGGCGATGGCTGGGGCTCCGGCGCGGCTCGAGGCCCTTCGCGCGCAGCTCGAAAAGGCCCGCGCTTCGCTCGATGGCAAGCGCGACGCCGCTGGGCGCGCCGAGCAGGCGTTCGACGCAGCCAATTCGACCCACGCGGCGATGCGAGAAGCGCTCGAAAAGGCCAGGCAGGACATGTCCCCGGTGTCGGTGTTCGTCAGCCGCAAGACGCAGCGCATCTACATCCGCAAAGCCTTCCATCCGCTGTTCGAAGCGCCGCTGCCGATCCGCGACGCCGACCAGCCGATCGGTACGTTCGTGTTCACGGCGCACGCGCAGGCCGATGGTTCGCGCGGGCTCAACTGGAGCGTCGTTTCGCTGTACAAAAATCCCACCGACATCGAGCCTGCTGCCCCGCGCCTGAAGCCCGCAGCCAAGCAGAGCGCGCCGTTTGAAAAATCGCCGACCGACGTCGGTGCGGCGAAGGCGGCTCTGGCGCGGCTCGACATTCCGGCGGACATAGCCGCGCGCATTTCCGAGATCGTGCTGCCCGGTGCGTCACTGATTATTTCCGACGAGCCGCCGAGCATCGAAACCGGCAAGGATACCGACTTCGTCGTCATTATGAGCGGCGAGCCGCAGGGCGCGCTGGCCAATCGCAAGCCGCAACCGAAGCCCGTGCCGGTCGCCGTGCCCTTGGGTGGCAACTCCTTCTGGGGTGGTGGCGGCAGCACCTACGGTGGCAGCTACGGCGGCAGCTATGGTGGGAGCTACGGCGGCAATTTCGGAACGAGTTCGCGCGGCGGCAACGTGCAGCGCAGCCGTCCGCCTCCGGGCAACACGGGCGGCGGGTTGTTCTGGTTCAACTGAAGCCGCCGACCTCGCGTTCACTCGTGGTTCGATGGATGCGCCATGTCTGGCCGTCAGACCCGGCGCAGTTGTGTTTGCAGCCGTTTCAGCGTCTCGCGCATGACCGACGCCATGTCGCGCGGGATTTGCCCCAACTCGCGATGTCGCGCGACGAGCGTGATGGTGCGCGAGAATTGTGGTCCCGGAAGGCGGCACACCTTCACCTGCCGCGAGCCGAGGCCGGACTCGTAGACGCACAGCGGCGTGGTGATCGCGAACGCGTCGGTGCTGGCCACCACGGCCGTAACGGCGAATGGCTGTTCGCACTCGAGCCATTGAGCCGGCGTCAAGTCCAGCCGCCGCAGGTGCCGCTCGATCTCACTGCCGGTCTGCGACCGGGCGCTGAAGCGGACCATGGGCCGGCTCGCGACAAGCAGCCTGAACTCGGTGAGCGTTCGCACCGCCCTCGTCTTGGCGGGCAGCAGCAAGACATAGGGCTCCTTGGTCAGTTCATAGCGTTCGAGCCCCGGGGTTTCTTCCAGATCGTCGACGCCGATCAGCATATCCAGGCTTCTTGTCAGCAGGGCCCCGGCATGCGCGGCCGTCAACCCGCCGAGCAGAGACACGCTTTCGGCCCGGCCGGTGAGGAAGCGCGCCGCATCGACGGTGAGGGCGCGAACCACGGAATCGACGAGCCCGACACGCAGCAGAGGCGGCTTGCCGTGGACGGCGGACCGCAGCAGCGCCGGGATCTCACGGGCGTCGTCGACCAGCGCGGCAGCGCGCTGGCGCAACAAGCCGCCGGCAGGCGTCAGCGCCAATGGTCGCACCGCGCGGTCGAACAGCGTGGTGCCCGTGCGCTTCTCGAGTTCCGCGATGGCGAGTGAAACGGCCGGCTGTGTGATGCGCAGGCGGCGCGCCGCGGCGGCCATGTTTCCGGCACCGCATACGGCGAGGAAGATTTCGAGCGATCGCAGGTCGAACGGCAGGTTGTCGGTGTCGTGGCTCATGGCGGCAGAATAAGTCCCGCTTATATTTCATTCAAGGTCGGGTTGGGGCTAGATGGCAGCCTGGACGGTGGCGGCGCGGCCGATTAAGGGGGAGCGCGACGAGTGGCGACGAGCGGGTATTCGATCTTCGGTGTCTTGCGCGAAGCGATGCGTGGACATTCCGGCTGGGCTCGTGCTTGGCGCGACGTACAGCCCGCGCCGCGCTACGACGTCGTCATCGTCGGCGGCGGCGGTCACGGCCTTGCGGCGGCTTATTACCTCGCCAGCCGCTACGGCGTGCGGCGTGTCGCGGTGCTCGAGAAAAGCTGGATCGGGTCCGGCAACGTCGGCCGCAACACGACCATCGTGCGCTCGAATTATCTACTGTCCGGTAACATCCCATTCTACGAGCTCAGCATGAAGCTGTGGGAGGGGTTGGAGCAGGACATCAACTACAACGCCATGGTGTCGCAACGCGGTATCCTCAACCTCTGCCACACGGATGCACAGCGCAATGCCTACATCCGCCGCGGCAATGCCATGCGCCTGCACGGTGTCGACGCGGAACTGCTCGACGCAGACGGCGTGCGCCGCATGTACCCGTGGCTTGATTTCGACAATGCGCGTTTCCCGATTCTCGGCGGGCTGCTGCAACGGCGTGGCGGCACAGTGCGTCACGATGCGGTCGCTTGGGGATATGCCCGCGCGGCCGACAGGCTCGGCGTCGACATCGTCCAGAACTGCGAGGTCACAGGGTTCCGCATCGATGCTGGCCGCGTGATCGGCGTCGAGACGGCGCGCGGGTTCATAGCCGCAGGAAAGGTGGCGCTGTCGTGCGCGGGTAACTCGTCGCGCGTGGCGGCGCTCGCGGGCCTGCGGTTGCCGATCGAGAGCCATGTGCTGCAGGCCTTTGTATCAGAGAGCATCAAGCCGTTGGTCGATGGCGTCATCACGTTCGGCGCCGGGCACTTCTACATCAGCCAGTCCGACAAGGGCGGCCTCGTTTTCGGCGGCGATATCGACGGCTACAACTCGTATGCGCAGCGCGGGAATCTGCCGGTCGTCGAGGATGTTCTGGAGGGCGGGATGGCGTTGATGCCGCGCATCGGCCGCGTGCGCCTGCTGCGCTCGTGGGGCGGCATCATGGACATGTCGATGGATGGCTCGC
>JBKBNR010000163.1:0-7013 GCA_046295315.1 Hyphomicrobiaceae bacterium | reverse complement strand
GCCGACCGCGCCGCGGTCGACAGGCTCGCCAACTTCGGCGTCGCCAGAGCTATTTCGATGCGACGGTGCCTGTCACGGCGTCGGCAAGCGGTAGCGGCGCGTTGATGATTTCCTCGATCAACTTTTCGTAGGCCGGCACGCGGACGGCGAAGGAGAAATCGTCGGCGCGGGCGCGTTGCACCGCAGGATCGCCCGGATCGGCCAGCGCTTTGTCGAGGGCTTGCGCGAGTTGCACGTCGTCCTTCAACGGCACGATGCGTCCGAAGCGGCCGTATTTGAGGATTTCGAGCGGTCCCGGACACGCCGTCGCGACCACCGGGAGGCCATAGGCCATCGCTTCGACGACGACGTTGCCGAACGGCTCTGATACCGACGACAGCGCGAAGCAGCGCGCCGCCGCATAGTATTTCCAGGGCTCGCGGCTGTAGCCCGGCATTGCGACGCGCCCCGTCAGGCCATGGCGGCGCACCTCGCCTTCCAGCAAGGCCTGATGCGGCCCCTTGCCGAGGATCACCAGCCGTGCGCCGCGCGTTTTCAATCGCGCGAAGGCGCGGATGAGTGTCACGAAATCCTTCTCGGCCACGAAACGCCCGACCGCGAGAACGACGGGTTCGCGCGCTCGCAACTCATCGCTTGTCGGAACCGCAGCCTGGGCGGGAAAGAAGACCGGATTGTGGATGGTGACGACCTTGTCGTCGCGGGCGCCCCAGCGGCGGATCAATTCCTCGCGCAAGCCCGTCGAGACGGCGACGGTGCGCGACGCAAAACGCGATAGCAGCGGCAGGCCGATGTAGGCGAGCCAACTCAGCCACCCGGTTTTCCATTCGTTGTAGCCGTGATAGGTGATGACGGCTTTCGTCGGCGCGCGCGAGTGGGCGAGTGCGAGCAGCAGCTTGGTGTTGCAGCTTCCGATTGCCGACAGCGCGATGGCGGGCTTCAACTCGGCGAGAAGCTTCGACAGACGCCATGTGGCGCGACTATGGTTCGGCCCGAGCGTGATCAACGGAATCGAGGGATCGAGATTGGCGCGATTGTCGTCGGCCTCGAAGTCCTGCACGAACGTGACATCATAGCCGCGCTGCTTGAACGCGGTGGCGAGACACGCCCACAGCCGCTCCGCGCCGCCGTCCACCAGTCCGTGTGTGTAGAACAGAAGCTTGGGAAGGGGCATGGGGGTACCGGTGGTCATGGGCAACCCTCGCTAGGTTGCCGCGCGATGCAGTGTGCGATGGCGGGCGAGACGTGCCGGACCGGTCGCAAATCACGGCGCTTTTATCACCAGCGGGCTGTAGAATGCCATGCAATGCCGGCGACAGCGTCGCGCGTGGTTGATTAGTCGTTGGTTGCAGCGGGGGCTGCGCGACGCGGTAGCAATGCAAGCTCGGCATAGAGCACTGCGCAATGTGCATAACGGGTCGCGAGGCGTCGCGGGTTGGTGGCGAGGCGCCACAGCCATTCGAGGCCATGGCGCTGCATGAAGCCGGGTGCGCGAACCTGCGCACCAGCGATGAAGTCCAGTGCGGCGCCGATGCAGACAAAGACGACCGGGATGCCGAGATCGGCGGCGCGGGCGGCGAAAATCTCCTGTTTCGGAGCGCCAAGCGCCACGAAGCAGATGCGTGCTCCCGAAGCAGCGATGCGGTGCAGCGCCTTGTCGGCCTCGGCCCCCGCGGGATCGAAGCCCATGGGCGGGGCTTCGCTGCCGGCGATGGACAGCGCGCCGTCGGTGTTTGCCGCGAGGCGGCGGCCAGCTTCGCCGAGCACCGCATTCGACGAGCCGAACAGATAGACCGGCAGGTTGCAACGGGCGGCGGCATCGGCCAGCGGCAGCACGAGATCGGCACCCGTGGTGCGTGTGATCGCCGCGGATTGGGAGCGCGCCAGATGCACCACCGGCGCGCCATCGGCGGTGACGAAGCGGGCGCGGGCGTAAGCGTTTGCAAAAGCGCGATCGGTGCGCAGCTTGACGAGGTGGTCCAGATTGAGGGTGAACAGCGAAGCGTACTCGCCGCGCCGGGCCGCGCCGACGACGGCGGCCACTGCTTCGGCCTCGGTCCCGATGTTGACCTTCCAGCCATCGACGTGGGCGAGTGCCCCGTTACCGGCAGATCGGACGGCCCGCCCGGCGGTCTCGTCGTCATCATTCAGGACGAGTTTGGTCGCGGACTTATGTTGCATTTCGGTACGCACGCTTACTGAGCTCACACCAACACCCGTTGTTCCTACTGCGCTTGCGAACGGAATTCCAGCGGCACGCGCCGGGCGCGCTCGCTGCCGTGATGCGCTTCCCCGTTCGGGGCGGCACCATCATGGTCGACTGCAAAGCAATCGGCGTGCCGCCGACGGGGCTTCGGCTGAAAGCTGTCGGGACGCCACCGGGCATGGTGAGCGGCCTGTCGCACCGCGCCGCATGAGGTCAGCGCAACGCGGGGCGACGTCCGACGCTGGGCCGCGCAATTGCCGCTTGTCGCATCGGTGCCGCCGGCTCGTTTTCCGGCTTTCGCCGCATCAAGATCAGCGCCATCAGGGTGAAAACGGCGAGCAGCGGGCTTTTCGCCGACAGGCTCACCGAGGTCGAGGCGACGGCGTAAAAGAACAGGAACGCCCAGCCGGAGCGCGCAACCAGCCGCGCCAGAACGTCGCGTGTGAAAAAGGCCAGCGCGGCGAAGAACACGAGGCTGGGAATGAGGCCATACGTCAGAATGTAGGACAGCCAGAAGCTCTCGATGCCGAACTCGAGACCATAGATCTGCTGCCATGTCGTCACCTGTTTGGCGTCCGGCGCCAGCAAAAGGTCCGACAGCGGGACGTGGCGCAGCAACTCGAACATGTCGCTGCGTGTCTCGGCGCTGCCCTTGTCGTCGAAGAAGCGCTCGACGAACTGATCGAAAAATCCCTGTTCGGCAAGCACGACGATGGCGAGGCCGATGACCGGAATTGCGATCATGCCTCTGACCACCGACAGGGTGGAGAACGTCCGCCCGCGCAAGATCGAGGCGAGGTCGAGCGTTGCGATGGCTACGAGCGTTGCGATGAGAAACACGGTCGCGGCGCGGCCGCCGAAGACGATCATGGCCGCCGCTGCAAGACCGAAGGCGAGTGGCCGCAACCACTGCGGCAGATCGCGCCCGCCGCCGAGCGCCAGCATCAGCACATAGCTTCCCGTCAGCGCGGCATTGGCCAGCGGATGGCCGAGCAGAGCCGAAGAGCGCCAGTCGTCCTCGATCACCACGCCGGCCGCCACGATCGGCGTCAACCTGAACCCGGTCACGAACTCGCCGATGCCGATGATGGCATTGGCGGCCATGACCAGATGGATCAGCCAGGCGAGATTGCGTGCGCGCCGCTCGCCGGAGTCCTTGAACAGCAGGTAGACGAACAGCGGCAGGATGAACGTATCGAAGAAATGCGTGAACGGCAGACCGACGACGCGCACCGAATGCAGGATCAGCAGCGCGATGATGCCGAGATAGGGCAGCAGCGAGGGACTGGCGGTCGCCTGCCGCAGCGCCCACGTCACCGGATTGCCGGACATTACCGCCGCAACGAGAACCAGCACGGCAGCGAGCGGCGTCGCCGGATGCAGCTTTTCCAGCGGGCTGCCGCCGGTTTCCTCGTAGTTGAGGCCGAGCGAGACCAGCGCCAGCGGCGAGATGGCGATCATCAGCAGCGCCAGGACGGCCAGCGATAGCGTGAACAATCGCCCCGGCGGTGTGCTCGCGTTCGAAGCGGTCATCGCCGCCATAATGCCGACCTCGTGGCGCTGTCCCGGTTGCTGCTGCTCAGCACCGCCATCTCGATCACGCCGCGTCGTTGGCGGTCATGTTGAGCACGGTGCCGAGAACGCGATCGCGCACGGGCGCCAGCATCGCCGAAACCTCGGCAAGAGCCGCGCTCTGCGTGACGCCCGATCGCGCCACGACGACGATCTGGTCGACGATGCCGAGCAGCGCCGTCGCGCTTTCGTCCTCGAGCAGCGCACCGCCGTCGATGACCATCAGATCGTAACCGGAGGCGAGCGCCGTGAGCCCGGTGGCGAAGCGCTTGCGTTGCTGCGACTTGAGCGATCTGAGATCGGCCAGCGCGATCGGAAGGAAGGCGAGGCCGGAACGCTGGTCGCGCCGCATGATCGACTGCAAGTGCGCTTTGTTGTCGAGCGCGATGACGCCGTCGTGTTGGAAGTCAGCGGCCAGCACGTTGGACAGACCGCTGTCGGCGGACGCGGCGTCGACCAGCAGCACGCGGTCGCCGGAAAGCGACGCGGCGTAAGCGACAGCGAGCGCCGTCGACGAGGTGCCGGCGCCGGAGTTCGCGGAAACCAGCATGGCGATCGCAGGGCGATGATCGCCGCTGGCGGCGCGAAAACGGGTCAGCAAACGCAGCACGGCCTGACGATAGACGATGCCGCCGCCGGTCTGGTGTGGCTCGCTGATCGCCGACATGATGTCGCTGAAGCCGGTCGGTTCGCCGCGCGGCGCCTTGCCGATCATCCGCGCCAGCAGCGTCGTGCCGAGCGTCGGCAGCGAGGCGATAGCGGTCAAGCCGGTCTGCGTTTCGACTTCGCTGGAGCTGCGCACCGAGCGGTCCATGTGATCGGCGACGAGCGCGCGCGCGACACCGATGCCGAGCCCACCGAGCACGCCGAGCGCCAGCACCAGCCACGACAGCGGCTTGCTCGGCTTCGTCGGCACACTCGCCGGCGAGATGACGCGGGCCTCCGCGAGCGAGAGGTTCTGTTGCTCCTGTGTTTCTTTGGCGCGGGTGAGGAACGTGTTGAGCAGCTCGCGGCTGGTAGCCACCTCCTGCTCCAGCTCGCGCAGCCGGATCTGGGCGGTGTTGGCCTTCGCCACTTCGTCCTTGGCCTTGTCGAGGCTCTTCTGCAGTTCGTCGACGCGGCTCATGGCGATTTGGTTATCGCTTTTCGCACTCGTCGAGATGCGCTTCAATTCGGCGTTGATCTGGTTGCGGATCTCCTCGACCTGTGAGCGCACTTCGATGAGTACAGGATGGCGCCCCTGCAACTGCGAGGACAGCGCGGCTTCGCGACGCGCCACCTGGGCGTGCTGCTCGCGCAGGCGCTGGATCAGACTGGACCGGATGGCATCGGGAAGGAATTCAGGACTGCCGCCACCCGCCAGCGCGGCATTGACCTGATCGAGCCGCGCCTTGCTTTCGGCGGCGACGGCGCGGGCCGTCGCCAGTTCGCTGTTCAGCCGCGTCACCTGCTGCTCCATGACGAGGCCGCCCTCGGAGACGAGAATCTTGTTGGCTTTGCGAAAATCGTCGACCTTGGTTTCGGCGCGGCGCAGTTCGGCGCGCAATTCGCCGAGACGTGCGTCGATCAGTTGATTGGCGCGCCGCGCCTCCTCGGACTTGGCGCCCGACTGATCTTCGAGGTAGGCGGCGACGACGGCTTCGCTGAGCCGCGCCGCCTTGACCGGCGACGTCGACGAGGTCTCGACCTCGACCACATAGGTCTTCTGGGCGCGCTTGACCTTCAGCCTTTCGGAGAGTTCCAGCACGGCGCGGGTTTCCGCGTCGGCGGGCTGACGCGGGGTGACGAAGAGCGCTTTAACTTTCGAGAGAAGTCCCTGGCCCGGCGGCGGCACGAATTCCTCGTCCTGATCGAGGCGCATCGACCGCACGACCCGGCGGAGCACGCCATCCGAGCCGATGATGGCGACCTGGCTTTCGACCAGGAGTTGATCCGATGCGAGGTTGCCCGGCACCGTGTCGTCGGCAACGACTTTGCGCGTGCGCGGATCGATGAACAGCGACGTCGAAGCCGTATAGGACGGCTTGGCGAGTGCGAGGTAGGCAATGGCGAGCAGGGTGGCCAGCAGCGTCGCCAGCAGAATGCTCGCCAACCGACGGCCGATGATGGTGAAGAAGCCGCCGAGGTCCGTCGACGACCGGTCCACATGGCGGTGCATCTCGGTGCTCGTGTACTCCTGTCGCGCTTCCGGCACGGGGCGGTGGGCCTCCGCACCATCGCGGATCGTCGACGGGCGCGATCCGTGCCGCTCTCGAACATGTATCATGGCCAGCGCCCTGCGAACGAGGCAGTGCCGAAACGGGACACCTCCGGCCGGGTCATCACCCGGTAAGGCGGTCAGGCCACCATCGGCACACCACCTCGAGGTCGATGCTGCAAAGCGCGTGCCCGTGACGGAGCGCCGCTGCCATCGAATGTTCCGCGGCACGGGCTGCAGGCTCGGCCTCGGCGTCTCTGCGGCACGGTAACGGTTGATTTACCCCACGGCGGATTGTAACAGATGTTGCGGCGCAGCATGAACCGGAACTTGCATAAGCACGGTAAGTTACCGGCTTTCGCTGAGTTCGACTATCGGCACTCGGGGATGGCCCGCACAACATCCGCAGTCAAGGATCGCGTCGTGAGTTTCGGAGTACACGGAGCAGGTGGCAACGAGCCGCTGGTGCTCGCCCGCTGGGCAATCGGCAACACGTCGTTTTCGGTGCTGGCGTTCGCCATCGAGTTCGCCGTCATCGTCGGCGTTTCGATCGCGATCGGCGCCGGCTATCACAACCTCGCCTACGATACGCCGGGCGATTTCGACCGCTACGCGGCCATCGGCGCATTGACGGCGTTCATCTACACGGTGACGTTCGCGTTCCGCGACGAATACGACATCGACGACTTCCTCGAAGGCCGCCGCGCCACCGGCCGCATGTTCGTCATCTGGACATACGCCTTCCTCAGCCTCGCCGTCATCGGCTTTCTGACCAAGACCACGGGGATGTTCTCGCGCGGCTGGTTGATTCTGTTCTACGCTGCCGGCCTGCTGGCAGTGATCGCCATCGACGCGGCGATCGCAGTGGTTCTGAAGGAAGCGATCGCGCGGGGGCACATTGAACGTCGCCGCCTGATGCTCATCGGCGCCGAGGACGAGATCACCAAGACCATTACCGATATCGGCAACGCGGCGAGCGCCCGTGTCGTCGCGACCGGCATTCTTGCGGCGGACGCGCGGACACCCGGCACGCGAGGGGAG
>JBKBNR010000162.1:0-7028 GCA_046295315.1 Hyphomicrobiaceae bacterium | reverse complement strand
CATCTTCGACGACACGACGCTGTTCGAGGTCGACAAGTTCTCGGGCTACGACCGCATCGAAACCGGAACCCGCGCCAACGTCGGGCTGCAGTACACCTTCCAGGCGAACAACGGTGGTTATGCGCGGCTCGTCGCCGGGCAGAGTTTCCATCTCGCCGGCGAGAACCCGTTCGAAACGCCCGGCACCAGCTTCGACGGCCGCGAGAACTACTCGTCCAACAGTGGTCTCGAAAGCACGAGGTCCGACTATGTGGTCGGCGCGTATCTGTCGCCGTCGTCGCTGTTCCGCATCGTTTCGCAGGCGCGCTTCGACGAAGAGACGCTGAGCCTGCGCCGCACCGACGTCGGCGCGCAGATCGATCTCGGTCCATTCGTCGCGCAGGGCAGCTACACGTTCTCGACCGTCGATCCGCAGTTGCTCGACGACGACCAGCAGGACGTCACCTTCGGCGTCGGCCTGAAGCTGACGGATCGCTGGAGCATTTACGGCAACATGCGCTACGACATCGACGCGAAGTACCGCATTTCGGACAGCATTCAGATCGCCTATTCCGACGAGTGCTTCATTCTGACGGCGACGTATCTCGAGACCTTCATCCGGGATGCCGATCGCGACATCGTCCCCGATCGCAGCGTCATGCTCAATTTCCAGTTCAAGCACCTCGGCGGCTATCAGACCAAGACGGATGCCCTCGACTTCGTGTTCGGCGACCAACAGCGGTCGTCCAACTGATCGAGCGCGCCTGCTGTTCGACGCCTGCGGCGCGCCAGTTCCCAGTCGTCGCCTTGCCCGTCGGGCCAGTTTGGTCGTCGCGCTGGCGTCGCACCCACGGGAGACAGGTGCGCCAGCCTGCCTTTTCGGTGCCCAGGTTGGTGTGGATAATCCGCCCGCGAAAGCGCTGGGCGCGCTAAACTCAGACCCTGACGCGACTCGCGCCGTTTCATGCCAGACCGACAGGAAACCGATCTCATGCCGATTTTCGCGCATTCCCGGGCATCGCCGGTGCGGGCCGACGCGGAACTGCCGCAACGGCAGCGCGCCCTGCGCGCCGGCGCTGCGCTGGTGCTTGCCGCCGCCGCCCCCGCCGCCTTGCCGCTGGCGAGCACCGCTGTCGCCGCCTCGGAACAGGCGCATCAGATCCTTGTGCTCGTCAACGACGAACCGATCACCGCCTACGAGATGGAGCAGCGCCAGCGCCTGCTGGGCCTCAGCGCCGATGTCGGCAGCTACATCCGCGACAACGCCAAGAAGCGCTGGGAGCAGACGATCAAGAACCCGAAGATCAACGACGAGTTCCGCGCCTTCGCCATCAAGCGCAATCCGAAGTCGAAGGAAGAGCTCGCCAAGATCCAGCAGGACTTCGTCAAGGCCAAGCAAAAGGCGATGATGGAGCAGTTGCAGGCGGAAGCGCGATCGCGGGCGCTCAAGGGCACCAGCAAGGTCGCACTCAAGGAACTCGTCGAGGAACGCCTGAAACTGCAGGAAGCACGGCGCAACAACGTGCTGGCGACCGACGAACAGATCTCGAAAGTGATCACGCAGATCGCCTCGCGCAACAAGATGAACGAGGAGCAGTTCGCCAAGCACCTTGCCGGCATGGGCGTCGACATCAACACCATGCGCCAGCGCTTTCGCGCCTCTCTGTCGTGGAACGAGGTCGTGCGCCGCCGCTTCGGTTTCCAGGTCTCGATCACCGAGCGCGACGTCGAGCGTTTCGTCGAAACCGAAGCCGTTCTCGACGACGGCAGCGCCGGCACGACGTTGACGGTCCAGCGCGTCACCCTGGGCCTGCCCCCGAGCCTCGACCAGAAGGCGATGGCCGAGCGTCTGGCCGCGGCAGAGCGCATCCGCCAGCAGTTCAGTGGCTGCAAGTCGACGGAAAAGATCGCCAAGGCCAACGGCGCCAGCTTCGAGCAGTTGTCGCCCCGTCCCGCGTCGGCCATTCCCGATCCGGCGCGCACGATGCTGCTGGCGGCGCAGGACGGCCAGATGATCCCGCCCAACGTCGGCGCGGACGGCGTCGAGATATGGGCGCTGTGCGGCCGCAAGACCGCAGCCGCCGCCGATGGCGGTCCGGCGGGCGTGGGCGGCGGTGGCACCTCGGGCAAGGACGAGCGGCGACAGAAGGAACTCGAGATTCTCGCCAAGCGCCACATGAAGGACTTGCGCCAGGATGCGACCATCGATTGCCGGGCCGACGCCAAGAGCGGCCTGTGTCAGGCGCTGTGACCGACGGGACGGCGCTCCCCCTCGCCGTGACGATGGGCGATCCGGCTGGTATCGGCCCTGAGATCGCGGTGCAGGCTTGGTTTTCCCGCCGCCAGACTGGCGTCGGGCCATTCGTCGTGCTCGCCGACGTCGATCTGATGCGCCAACGTACCCGCCGTCACGGTGCCGACAGCGGTACCGTAATGCCCGTCGACGAGCTGGCCGACGCTGCGATCTGCTTCGACGAGCACCTGCCCGTGCTCCATGTCCCCCTCGCCCGCGCCAGCCGCCCGGGCGCTCCCGACCCCGCCAATGCGCCGGCCGTGATCGCGGTCATCGAGCGCGCCGTGGAGGCCGTGATGCGGGGCGAGGCGGCGGCCGTCGTCACCAATCCGATCGCAAAGAGCGTGCTGCAAGCGGCGGGCTTCGCTCACCCCGGACATACCGAATTCCTCGCCGCACTCGCCGACGCCCATGTGCCCGGCACACGGCACACACCGGTCATGATGATCGCCTCCGACGCCCTCAACGTGGTGCCGCTGACCATCCACATCCCGCTCGGCGACGTCCCCGGCGCGGTCACATCGAGCGGCATAGTCGCGACGGTGCGTATCATGAACGAAGCCCTGCGCCGTGATTTCGCGCTTGCCGCGCCGCGGATCGCGGTCGCGGGGCTCAACCCGCACGCCGGCGAGGACGGCCGCATGGGGCACGAGGAGATTGGCATCATCGCCCCGGCGATCGCGCAGTTGCGTCAGGAGGGCCTGCACGTCACCGGTCCGCACCCGGCGGACACGCTGTTTCATGCCGCGCGGCGGACGGGCTACGACGCGGCGCTCTGCATGTATCACGATCAAGCCCTCATCCCGGTCAAGACGCTGGCTTTCGACACCGGCGTCAACGTCACACTCGGGTTGCCGTTCGTGCGCACATCGCCCGATCACGGCACCGCGTTCGACATCGCCGGCACGGGCACCGCGTCGCCGTCGAGCCTGATCGCGGCGTTGCGCCTCGCCCGGACCATGAGCGAGCGGCGCCGCGCCAGCCGGCAGAAAGCTGCGCACGGATGACGCGCGGGAAGCCTCATGCAGCGGCGGAGCCATTGCCGCGCCCCGGCGACGCGCGGCCGGGCGCCAGCCCCGACGGCTTGCCGCCGCTGCGCGACGTGATCCGCGACCACGACCTCGCGCCGAAGAAAAGTCTCGGGCAGAATTTCCTCCTCGATCTCAACCTGACGCGCCGCATCGCGCGCGCCGCCGGCCCCCTCGATGGGCGCACGGTGGTCGAGATCGGCCCGGGCCCTGGTGGGCTGACGCGCGCACTGTTCCTCGAAGGTGCAGAGCATGTGATCGCCGTCGAACGCGACGACCGCGCGGTGGCGGCGCTCGGCGATGTGGCCGAGCGATACCCCGGCCGCCTCGATGTGATCGCTGACGACGCCCTGGCGATCGATTGGCCGGCCGAACTCGAACGCCGCGGCTTGGGCTCGACCGCAGCCCCTCATGACAAGCCCATCATCGCCGCCAATCTCCCTTACAATATCGCAACGCTGCTGCTGATCGGCTGGCTCGAAAGCGAGCCGTGGCCGCCGTGGTATGCGCGCATGCTGCTGATGTTCCAGAAGGAGGTGGCTGAACGCATCGTCGCCGCGCCGGGCTCGAAAGCCTACGGCCGTCTCGCGGTCATCGCGCAGTGGCGCTGCGAAGCCGATATCGTCATGACGCTGCCGCCGCAGGCGTTCACGCCGCCGCCGAAGGTTTCGTCGGCGATCGTCGAACTGATCCCGCGCGAAGCGCTTTCGCCGCTCTGTTCAGTGACGACGCTCGGCAAAGTCACCGCCGCCGCCTTCGGCCAGCGCCGCAAGATGCTGCGCCAGAGCCTCAAGACGCTGACGCCCATGCCGGAACTGCTGCTCGCCAAGGCTGGCATTTCGCCGGAAGAACGCGCCGAGCAGTTGACCGTCGAGCAGTTCGCGACGCTGGCGGCATTGTTCGATGGCGCGTGAACGCGATGCTGTCGTCCTGTGCCTCAAAGCTCCGCCTCGATGCCGCGCACGAACTCGCTGAGGCCGACCTGGCGCTCGCGGCGCAGGCGTTCGGCCGTCAGGATCGCCGTCAGCGCCGTGAAGCATTCGTCGACGTCGTTGTTGACGATGACGTAGTCGTACTCCGGCCAATGGCTGATCTCGTCGGCGGCCTTCGCCATGCGCTTGGCGACGACGTCGGGCGCATCCATGTTGCGCGCCACGAGACGTTGCTCCAAAGCCTTGCCGGACGGCGGCAGGATGAACACGCGCACCAGGTCGTGCGGCATCTGCTCGGCGAGTTGGCGGGCGCCCTGCCAATCGATGTCGAACAGCACGTCGTGACCGGCGCGGATGGCGGCCTCGACCTGCCGGCGCTCGGTGCCGTAGAAGTTCGAGAACACCACCGCCCACTCGAGCAGTTCGCCGCCGTCGCGCATCTGCCGGAACCGCGCTTCATCGACGAACGTGTAGTCGCGCCCGTCGACTTCGCCGGGACGGGGCTTGCGTGTCGTCACCGACACCGACATGTGCAAGCGGTCCGCTTCGGCCGCCAGCAGGCGCTTGGCCAGCGTCGTCTTGCCGGCGCCCGAGGGCGAGGACAGCACCAGAAGTAGTCCACGTCGTTTTAGCGTCGTTGCCGCCGTCATTGCCGCCAGAATTCCCCTTGCCCCGTCGCCGCGTGCCTGATCCCTGAGCCCCGGCGGCCTCATTCGATATTCTGAACCTGCTCGCGCATCTGATCGACGACGACCTTGAGCGCGAGGCCGGCGCGCGTCATGTCGGCGGCGTTGGCCTTCGAGCACAGTGTATTCGCCTCGCGATTGAATTCCTGCATCAGAAAATCGAGCTTGCGGCCGACGGCGCCGCCCTCGTCCAAAAGTTGGCGCGTCGCCGTGACGTGCGACGCGAGGCGTTCCAATTCCTCCGCCACATCGGCCTTGGTGGCGATCAGCACCGCTTCCTGATGCAGCCGATCGGGATCGAGTGAAGCACCCGAAGCATCGAGCAGACGCCGTACCTGTTCGGCAAGCCGCTCGGCAATGGCCGCGGGCTGGCGCGCCGGGCTGGTGCGCACCACGCTCACCAACCGTTCGATCTCGTCGAGTTGCGCGATCAGGGCAAGCGCCAGCCGCTCGCCTTCCGCGGCCCGCGCGCGCACCAGGTCGTCGAGGCAGACCTCGAGGCTCGCCAGCATGGCATCTTGGCGCACTTTCTGGCGCGCCTCGTCCTCCACCGGCTCGCCGACCTCGAGCACGCCGCGCATGCCGAGCAGGGCTTCGACCGGCGGCGATGTGCCTCCGGTCAGCGCCCGCACGCGGTCGGCGGCGGCGAGCACCTGCCCGAGGGCGGCCTCGTTGAGCCGGATCTCGGTGATGCCGGTGGCGCGCTGGGCGGTGAGGTTTGCGGTGATGCTGCCGCGCGTCATGCGCCGCGCGATGGCTTCGCGGGCGCGCGCTTCGATGGCGTCACTGCCGGGCGGCAACCGCAGGCGGACGTCGAGGCCACGTCCGTTGACGCTGCGCACCTCCCAGGCCCAGCTCTGGCCGTCGCACGAACCGTCGGCGCGGCCGAAGCCGGTCATGGAATTGATGGCCATGGGGTGTCCTGAAACGGCAAGGGTCGACGCGCAAGGGGCAGAACGCGGCGGACAATATCTGCTCGGCCGCATGCCAACAAGCTCGACACGCACCGGCAGGCGACCTCGCGAGCGTCCCCGTCGGGATCAGCGCTTGGGCTTGCGTGTCGGTATCGGTACGCCGGGCGCCGACGCCGACGCCGACGCTTCCACCTTGGCTTTCGTGCCGCTCGAAGCAGCCGCGTTCGAGCCGGCCGCGTTCAGGTGCGTGACCGTCGGCAGCGGCGCCGGCAGCGACGGGCTCTTGTCGACGGAGGCTTCCGCGGTGACCGGAGGCGGCGCCGCCCGCGAGACAGCGCGCGAGGCGCCGGCGGCGGGCACGACAGGGATCGCAGCCTCGGCCGGCGCCTGCGTCGTCGCCTGCTCCTCGCGGGCCTCCTCGCGCGCCTGCTTCTCGACTTTTCGCCAGTTGGCGACGGCGGCGTTGTGCTCCTTCAATGTCTCGGAGAAGGCGTGCCCGCCGCTGCCATCGGCGACGAAGAAAAGATCGTTGGTCGCCGCGGGATCGAGCGTCGCCTCGATCGCCGGGCGGCCGGGGTTGCAGATCGGCCCCGGCGGCAGGCCGGAAATCTGGTACGTGTTGTAGGCGGTCTTGCCGTCGATGTCCGACCGCGTGATGGGGCGGCCGAGCGAGCCCTTTCCGCCGACGATGCCGTAGATGATCGTCGGGTCGGATTGCAGCCGCATGCCCTTGCGAAGCCGGTTGACGAACACGCCGGCGACCCGGTGGCGCTCGTCGGCACGCCCGGTTTCCTTCTCGACGATCGACGCCAGAATAAGCGCCTGCTCCGGCGTCGAAACGGGCAGATTGGGCTGTCGCTTTTCCCACATCTGTGCCAGAAATTTCCGCTGCTCGACCTGCATGCGCTCGATCAGCTCCTGCCGGCTCATGCCCCTCGAGAAGCGATACGTATCGGGCAACAGCGACCCTTCCGCCGGAATCTCGGCGATTTCGCCGGTGAGGTTTTCTTCGGCCATCAGCCGCTCGACGATCTGCGCGCTCGTCAAGCCTTCGGGCAACGTGACCTTGTAGAGGATCGACTTGCCCTCGACGAGCGTGGCATGCACCGCCGACATGCTGGCCGCCTTGCGGATCTCGTATTCGCCCGCCTTCAGCACGGCCGCGCGTCCGCCCGACAGCAGATTGCGCAAATAGT
>JBKBNR010000161.1:980-7038 GCA_046295315.1 Hyphomicrobiaceae bacterium | reverse complement strand
CTCGAAGCGCGCCGGCGTGAACGTGACGAGTTCGCCGTCGGTATTCACCGGTCGCGGTTTTCGCGTCTCGATGTCGAACGAGGTGCATCGTGCGGTGCGCACCTCGTTCCATGCACCGTGCCCGCCGGCGCGGAACGACGGTGCCATCAAGGCCAGCTTCCAGACACTGCTCACTTCGAGGCTGTAGAGGTCGAGATGACCGTCGTCGATGGCGGCGTCTGCCGCGACGATGTTGCCGCCGCCGTAGTGTCGTCCATTGCCGACCGCGATCTGCATGGTCTTGACCTCGGCCGTGCCGTCCTTGGTCGTGATCCAGGTGGTAAAGGGCCGCGCCGTCGACAGCGCACGCACGGCGGCAATCGCGTAACCGAAGCGGCCCCACCGGCGCTTGGTGTCGTTGCACAGGTTACGCGCCAGATCGGCGCTGAGCCCGATGCTGGCGACATTGAAGAACGGATGTCCGTTCACCGTTCCGACGTCGACGGTGCGACGGCGCCCGGCAACGATGATGTCGGCCGCCTTGTGCAGATCCGTTGGGATCGAAAGCGTTCTGGCAAGGTCGTTGGCGGTTCCCATCGGCAGGATACCCAACGGCAGACCCGTCTGCATGATGCCGCGGGCCGCCGATGCGATCGTGCCGTCGCCGCCGCATACGACGACGCAATCGAAGTCGTGCTGCCGGCGTATGATGTCGTCGGATGTCTCCGCGGGGGTCGAGAAGGTCTCGACGCTGACATCGAGACCGCCGTCACTGAACCGTTGCAGGATACCGTCGATCGCCTCGCCGCCGCGACGCGCGCGCAGGTTGACGAGCACCAGCGTCCGCCTCGGGCCGTTTCGATCAGCGAGCACGCCGGATCGATCTGTAGCGACGTCCATTCGAACTCCGAGTTAGGATTGTGGTGCTGATGCAGTCAACGCCGGACAAGACGTAATCCGTCGCTCTTGCGTTGCAATGAGTTCCCGGAGGGCTGCGGCGTAAATTTGTGCTTCAACGCGCGCGGTGGCATCCGGTTGCCTCGTCCGGGCGCGGTTCGCATCTCGACCGACAGCGCATTCACTCCGGCTTTTTGATCCCGATTATGGCGGCCGCTCGTCCGGGGTGCTTGCCTCGGCCATATCATTGTCGAACGCAGAGGTGAGGGAATGAAACTGTCGAGCGGAATTTGGGTTGCCGTCGTCGATGGCGGGCGAGGGCTGGTTCTCGTCAACGAAGGCAGCGCCCTCGAGCCCCGGTTGAAGGTGCTGCGCCGCCACGATGGAGGCGACAATCCGCCGTCGCATGAGCAAGGCGACGATAAGCCGGGACGTGTGTTCGAGTCGTCCGGGCGTCGCCGTTCAGCGAACGAAGCCCCCGAACTGCATCAGCGCACGGAGGATCGCTTCGTTTCAGCATTCGTTCGTCAACTGGGCGAGGATGCCGCCGCTGGCCGCTTCGAGAAGCTGGTCCTGGCGGCGCCGCCGGTGGCGCTTGGCGTCTTGCGCAAGCACATCGAGGCGCCCCTGGCGGAACGCATCGTCGTGGAGATCGCGGCCGACTATGTGAAGATGCCGATCGACGCCATCACGAAGGCCGTTGCTGCCGCACTCGACAAGTAGGCGCGCATCCACCCGGCCACGGCGTCAGCCGCGGCCGCGGTAGGGTGCGACACCCTGGTCGGGCAGCCACACATCGGCCGGCGGGGCGCCGGTCTGCCAGAACACGTCGATCGGTATGCCGCCGCGCGGATACCAGTAGCCGCCGATGCGGAGGTAGTGCGGGTCGAGCAGCGTGACGAGCCGCTTGGCGACGGCGATCGTGCAATCCTCGTGGAAGGCGCCGTGATTGCGGAATGCGCCGAGATACAACTTGAGCGATTTCGACTCCACCAGCCAGTTGTTCGGCACGTAGTCGATGACGAGATGCGCAAAATCGGGTTGTCCGGTGACCGGGCAGAGCGACGTGAACTCGGGCGCCGTGAAGCGGGCCAGGTAGCGCGTATCGGGATGCGGGTTCGCCACCCGTTCGAGGATCGCCGCCTCCGGGCTTTCGGGCAGCGTGGACTGCTGGCCGAGCAGGGTCGTGGCGGGCGGTAGACGATCGGTGGCCATGGCGTTGATCGTTACTCCGCTGCAAGCCGGGTCGGGCGCCGCGGCCCGCGATAGACGCAGCCTTCCTGGCAGGAATCGCGCGCGATGAGGATTTCGGACAGTCCCGGCACGCGGTTCTCGAGCCGGTTCCACAGCCACATGGTGAGGCGCTCCAGCGTCGGAGCGGCAAGGCCCTCGATATCGTTCAAAAAGCGATGGTCGAGCGCATCACGGGCTTCCGCGATCGCCGCCGACAGGTCGTCGAAATGCATGACGAGGCCGGTTTCCGGGTCGACCTCGCCCTCGACCGAGACGCGGCAGCGGAACGAATGGCCGTGGACGCGCGAGTTCGGGTGCCCGGGCGCAGCGCTCGGCAGGTAATGGGCGGCCTCGAAATGGAACTCGCGGTAGATCAGCATGGGCGGCCGGCGGTCGGTCCTCTCGTTGCAAACGCGCCTGGAGCGTGAGTTTCGACGGTAGGGACCAGCACGCGCCCTCTCCGTCAAGCGTTTTGATGCCGCTCCGTCGCCCGGTCCCGTGCTTCCGGCGGTGTTCACCCGCTGCGCGAAGCCAGCAGGCTTTTCAGATCGTCGAGCGTATCGGCATCGGCCGCTGCCTTGTCGCGCCGCCAGCGCGCCATTCGGGGAAAGCGCAGTGCGATGCCGGATTTGTGCCGGCTGCTGGCCTGGATACCCTCGAAGGCGATCTCGAACACGAGTTCCGGTGCGACCCTGCGCACGGGGCCGAAGCGCTCGAGGGTGTTGCGGCGCACCCACTGCGTGATCTCGGCGAATTCGGCGTCGGTAAGGCCAGAATAGGCCTTGGTGAACGGCACCAGTTCGCCGTCGCCGTGCCAGACGGCAAAGGTGAAGTCGGTGTAGAGATTGGCGCGGCGGCCGTGGCCGGCTTGTGCATAGATCATCACCGCATCGACGGAAAGTGGATCGACCTTCCATTTCCACCACTCGCCTTTGCGCCGCCCGGCGCGGTAGGGGCTCGTGCGATGCTTCAGCATCAGCCCTTCGCAGCCGCGTTCCGGTGCGCCGATGCGTGCCGCCGCCAGTTCGTCCCAGGTCGCGAACGAAACCGGCCGCGAGATGGTGAACGGCGCGTCGGGCGGTAGCCGGGATGCGATTTCGCCGAGGAGCGCGCGGCGATCGTCGAGCGGTTGCGAGCGGATGTCGATGCCGCCCCACTCGATCACGTCGTAGGCGACGAGCGCCACCGGAGCCTCCGCGAGCAGCTTCTTGCCGACGTTTCTGCGGCCGATGCGCTTCTGCAGGAGTTGGAAGGGCAGCGGCCCGCCGTCGCGCCACGCGGCGATCTCGCCGTCGATCACCGTACCGGGCGGCAGATGCGCGGCGAGGGCCATGATCTCGGGGAAGCGGTCGCCGATCACCTCTTCGCCGCGCGACCACAACATCGCCCGCGCGCCGCGTGCGACGAGTTGCGCGCGGATGCCATCCCATTTGTACTCCGCGAGCCACTCGGCCGGCGCGCCGAGAGCCTCGGGCGGCGTCTCGAGCGGATAGGCGAGATGAAACGGATATGGCCGCGATGACGCGCCCGTCGCATCGGTCGCATGCAGCAGATCGTGAAATGTGGTCGCGGCCGGCGACCAGTCGCCCATCAGCCGCTCGGCGACGGTCGCTTCGTCGAGCCCCGACGCCGATGCGATAGCGCGCGTCAGCAATTTCTGCGAGACGCCGACCCGCAATCCGCCGGTGACGAGTTTGTTGAAGATGAAGCGCTGGCGGGTGTCGAGGCGCGCCCAAGCGTCGAACACGAACTGGCGGCGGGCGGTCTCGTCGCGTCCGGCGAGGCCGGCGATATCGCCCATCCAACGCGCCAGCGAGCCGCGGTCGACCGTTTCGTTGGGAGGCAGCACCAGCGCGATGGTTTCCGCGAGATCGCCGACGATGGCATAGCTTTCCTCGAACAGCCACAGCGGCAATCCTGCGGCGTCCGCCGCCCAGCGTCTCAGTTCCGTCGAGGTGACCGTGCGGCGCGGCGTGCGGCCGAGGATCAGCGCCATCGACCACAGCCGGTCGTCGTCGTTGACGGCCGCGAGATAGCGCGCCAGCGCCGCCACCTTGGCATTGAGGCTCGTCGTCTGGTCGAGGACGCCATAGAGTTCGGCAAAGCGCTGCATGGCGGCTATCCGGCCTCGGTGGACGTCGCAGCGGCGGCGGTCGTCTCGCTTGCCGGCTCACCCGCCGTTTCGCCCTCGTATTCGGTCGACACGACGTGCGCGTCGTAGCCTTGCTCGGCGAGATGACGCTGGAAGACGCTCGTGTAGCCGTGCGTGACGAAGATGCGCTCGGCACCCGTCAGGCGCACGGCGGCGTTCAGGTCCGGCCAATCGACGTGATCCGATATGACGAAGCCGCGATCGACGCCGCGCCGGCGGCGGATGCCGCGCACCGCCATCCAGCCGGAGGCGAACGCGGTCGAAACGTCGCCGAAGCGTCCGAGCCAGGTGCCGGCCAGCGCCGATGGCGGCGCGATGACGATGCCGCCCGCGAAGTCCGCTTTGCTCATGCCCGGCACCACGCGCCGCGTCGGCGGCAGCGCCAGCCCTTGCGCGCGCAGCACCTCGTTGACGCCCTCGACGGCGCCATGCGTGAATATCGGTCCGATGCTGCAATCGAGGTTGACGATGATGCGCTGCGCCTTGCCGAGCGAATAGGCGCCGAGCGCCGCGACGCGGCCCGTATCGCGGCATTCGCGCCACCAGGCGTTGACGCCGTTCATCACGTCGGCCTGGCGCTGCCAGCGGAACACCGGCAGACCGAACGTGCATTCGGTGATGAAGCTGTGGCAACGGATTGGCTCGAAGGGTTCGCACACCCTGTCGGGTTCCAGCTTGTAATCGCCAGAGACGACCCAGATCTCGCCGCCCTTCTCCAACCGGATCTGTGCGCTGCCGGGTATGTGACCGGCCGGATGGAACGAGATCGCGACGCCGCCGACGTGGCGGACTTCGCCAAAGCGGACGGTCTCGATCGAAATGTCGCCGAGACGGTGGCGGATGACGGGCGCGGCGCTTTCCGTCGCGAGGTAGGCGGCGTGCCCGAAGCGCGCATGATCGGAGTGACCGTGCGTGATGAGGGCGCGATCCACCGGCCGCCAGGGGTCAATATAGACATCCGCCGCCGGGCAATAGAGGCCCTTGTCCGTGAATTCGATCAAGGTCGGCGCGTCCTCTCGATCAGCAACTGAACCTGTACCAGGGCCAGCGCCGCCGGGCAGCGCGCGGCTATCTCAGCAACATGCCGATGCCCGACACCAGGAGCACGATCAGTACGACGGAACGGAAGTGCTCCGCCGGGATCATCGGCCTCAGCCGCTGACCGATCTCGACTCCGACGAGCGCCGGAAGCACCGCCACGAGCGATACGATCAACATGGTGTCGCCGACCGCTCCCGACAACACGAGCCCCGCAGCAAGTACGAGGCTCGCCAGCAGTACACCGAGATTGATGGCTTGGACCAGCCGCGAGGGATCGAGCCCGAGCGCCATGACGAACGGCACCAGTGGCATAACCTGCGAGCCGGTCAGCCCGGTCAGCACGCCATTGAGAAACCCGACGGGCATCTGGAGCGGTCCAACCAGACGAGCCGGCAATGCCAGCGACGGCTTGGCGATTGCGAACAGCGCATACATGACGATCGTGATGCCGAGCACCAGAACGGCGTTGTCGGGATTGCTGCCGACCAGCAGCCAGAGACCGAGCGCGATGCCCGGCAGCATGGCGATATAGAGCGGCGCGAAGCGGGCCAAGGTTTCGCGCAGGTGGCCGTTGCCGAGCGCCACAGCGATGTTGGTGGCGACGGCAGGCAGCAGAACGAGCGCCATCGCGTGGCGCAAACCGACGGCGAAGACGAGAAACGGCAGCGCGCTCGACGCATAGCCGAGGCCTGTCGCGCCCTTCACGACGCCAGCGAGCACAAGGCCCGCGGTGACGAGCAAGACGAGGGAAGAATC
>JBKBNR010000161.1:0-970 GCA_046295315.1 Hyphomicrobiaceae bacterium | reverse complement strand
GAAGGCGATCATGACGAAACTTTCATAGGCGCTGCCGACGATTCGTCACGGCCCGCCTACACGCCGCCCGTGACGATCCAGATCGGAAGGCGTCAGCCGAAGCTCGCCTCGACGTTGCGGAACGGCGTGCCGTCGCCGTCCATGAACCACGGCTTGACGCTGGTGCCGCGCTTCAGGGAGTACATGTAGAAGATCGGCAGTCGCAGGGGGAACAGGTCGCGATAGGAACTGCCGTTGAAGGTCGCGAATACGGAGCTGGGAAACATTTCTTCCACCGCGCGCCGCTCGATCATGTTCATGGCGAAGTAGCGCCGCGCACCCGCTTCCGGCGTGCCGTCGCCGCGATACCATTTCGCCGCGCATCGCGCGAGGTCGTGGATGATGGCGGTTTGGTCGTCGACGACGTCGTTATCGTTATCGTTGTCGCCGCAGCCGCTGCCGACGCCCGGCAACAGCGGCGCGACGCCGCTCTCGTAGCTTTCGACGACGCGGCTCAACCGTATCGTCTGCATGCCGCGCGCCCGGGCTGCCGCGTCGACTCCGGCGAAATAGCTGTCGATGGCCGCCTCCGAGTGGCCGTTCAATTGCGCGTGTGTATCGGTGGTCAGCAGCGTGAAGCTCGCCCCCTCGGGCCAGACGCTCTCGATCCTGCGGGCCATCGAAAGCAGGTAATCGAGACAGTCGCGGTCCGGCGCAGCGAGGTGGGCGCGCGGCCCTTTTCCCCAGTACGACACGAAGCTGACGGGTCGGCGTTCCTCTACACGGCGCTCGATCAGTTCCAGGAGAAGGTCGGTATCGGAAGGCTGTTCGCGTTTGTAGGCCCAGGTGTTGAAACTTTTCAGGATGGCGGCGCTGAGGGCTTTATCCGAACGCGGCGGCAAATGACGAACGGTTGTTCCGCGGGACAGCAGGTCATCACGCATCTGGGGGTCCTTTTACTCGTGCAACTGTTGTGCGGAGCCGAATCCGC
>JBKBNR010000160.1:0-7047 GCA_046295315.1 Hyphomicrobiaceae bacterium | reverse complement strand
TGGCTTCGCCCGTGTCGGTGGCAGTGACCTCTGCCGACCCGCCGTGACGCACGGCGTTCGTGATCAGGTTGTTGAGCGCACGTTTCAACGCCAGATGGCGGCCATCCGTCACCAGGCTGCGCGGTGTCTCCACCGTGACATCGTCGCCGGCATCGGCGGCATCGTCGGCAATCGTCTGCAGGATCGCCGCCATATCGACCGGCGACATCGGCTCCTCGATCGTACTGTCGCGAAGGAACCCCAGTGTCGCGTCGATCATCGCCTCCATCTCGTCGATGTCGCGCTCGAAGGCCTGCTTCACATTCAGATCGCTGATGCCGTCGGCGCGCAGCCGCAGGCGGGTCAGCGGCGTACGCAGGTCGTGGCTGATGGCGGCCAGCATCTGGGTGCGGTCGGCCACCAACCGGCGGATGCGCCGCTGCATCTCGTTCATCGCCGCCGCAAGCGTGCGCACCTCCAGCGTACCGCTTTCGTCGAGGTCCCGCACATCCTCACCCGTGGCGAACAGGGACCGGGCACCATCGGCAAGCCGGTTCAGCGGGTGCGTGAGCCACCGGCTGAGCAGCACGGCGACGACGATGACGCCCAGCGCGCCGACAAGCGTGGTGACGAGGAAGCTCGGCGCGTTGAACCGGGTCGGCCGCACGCGTGCCAGCGTGACGTTGAGCCAACTGCCATCGTCGAGGCCGATCGAAATGAGCGACGTATGCGCAGACGCCTCTGGCGCCGACGCGAGATCGGCGCTGGTGCCGAAGACGAGGCCCCTCGTGCTCAGCTCCGGCTCGCGCTCGAGCAGGAACGTCCGCAGCTTCGCCGCCGTCGGATCGAGTGTCCCGCCAGCGGTTGCCAGCGGTCGCTCACTCCAATGTAATTCCAGAGGGCCGCCCGAGAGCCGGTGAGCCGTGTCGTCGCGCAATGCAACATCGATAGACGTGATCGTACGGGCGAGGACGAGCAGCCGCTCGGCCGTTCGGTCGGCATTGGATTGCAGAACCTCGCGCTCGGCGGCGAACTGATACAGGTATTGCGCGAGAAACAGGGTCGAGCCGAGTCCGAGGACCAGCACAGCGATGGTGCGCCCCGCGATGGTATCGATCCATCGCCTCATCTGCGCATGACCTCCGCCGTCAACATGTAGCCGGCCCCCCGCACGGTCTTGATGAGTGTCTCGCTCGACTCCGGCGCGTCGATCTTCCGCCGCAGCCGGCTGATCTGCACGTCGATGCTTCGGTCGAAGCCCGTAGGCGTTCTCTTGCGCGTCACTTCCAAGAGGTAATCGCGATCGAGAATGCGGTTCGGGGCCTCGAGAAAGGTCAGCAGGAGATCGTATTCACCAGCCGACAGGTCGATGATCACGCCGTGGGGATTCTTCAACTCGCGCCGCTGCGTATCCAGTTGCCAGCCGTCGAACGTCAGCGTCCGCCGGCCCGATTGTCCGGGCTCGATCGGCATCATGCGCGAGCGGCGAATCAGAGCCCGCGTTCTGGCCAGCAGCTCCGGCGGACTGAACGGCTTGGCGACATAGTCGTCGGCACCCATCTCGAGACCGACGATACGATCGATCTCGGAGCCTTTGGCCGTCAGCATCAGGATGGGGATGGCCGAGGTCGCACGCAACTGGCGGCAGATGTCGAGCCCATTCGCACCAGGCAACATCAGGTCCAGGATGAGCAGATCGAAACGCGCGTCGGCGACATGCCGGGAGATGCCGCGACCATCGCCGATCGGCGTGACGCGATAGCCGTGATCGCGCAGAAAAGACGCCAGCAACCGCCGCAACTCCGGATCGTCGTCGCACAGCAGAATGTGAGCATCAGAGGGCACTGGCGGTGACTGCGCGCCGCCGCCTGCGACCGCGTTATCCGATGCGCCAGCCGACATCCTGCGCTCCTTGTCACTTCAACGGCGTCAACCGGGCCTGGAAGCTCTTGCCAGCGATGCCGTCGGTCTTGAGAATGACCTTCATACCCTTGGCGGCGGTGAAGTCACCCGTGGCCTTCATCGTATTGCCGCCGGCCGGGGTGAACTCGACCCGGTGCGTCTTGCCGCTGACGAGCACTTGAGCTTCTGCCCTGCCGCCGGCGATGTCGACAGGTTTATCGTCGCCGTCCGTGACGTAAAGCGTCAGTTCGTTGCCCGCTGCGACGAGTTCCCAGTGCTGCTCGCCGCCGACGACGTCGACCAGATGACCGCCGTTGGGTCCGGTGTGAAATTTGCTCGCATCATGCGCCATGGCCGGGGTCGCCAAGCCGATGACCGCAGCGAGAACGAGGTTGCGTAGCATATGTGCTCCTATTTTCTCGATCATAACGCTCAGAATGCCTCTTGGGCGGTTGGCGGCAGTTGCGGCGCCTCGCGCTCTGCCACGAGCCGGCGCAGCGGTTTCTCGCCGTAGCGCCAGAACAAGATCGGCGTCAGCACGGTATCGAGGATGGTGGAGCTGACGAGACCGCCGAAAATCGTGATGGCGACGGGATGCAGAATCTCCTTGCCGGGCGCATTGGCGCCGATCATCAGCGGGATGAGCGCGAGGCCGGCCGAGAGCGCCGTCATGAGCACCGGCACCAGTCGCTCGAGGCTGCCGCGCAGTATCATGTCGCGGCCGAAGTTCTCTCCCTCGTACAGCACCAGGTTGATGTAGTGACTGATCTTGAGGATGCCGTTGCGGGCGCTGATGCCGGCCAGCGTGATGAAACCGATCATCGTCGCCACCGACAGCGTCTGTCCCGCCAGCCAGAGCGCGACGACGCTGCCGATCAGAGCCAGCGGCACATTGCCCATGATGATGAGCGCCAGAACCGACGACTTGTATCGACCGTAGAGCACCGTGAAGATGCCGGCGAGCGACACGAGCGACAGAAGTGCGATCGTGCGCGATGCCTCCTCCTGCGCCTGGAACGTGCCTTCCAGCGCGGTGAAGTAGCCGGCGGGAAGCTGCTGTTCATCGAGTACGGCGCGAATATCGGCGATGATCCGCGCCATGTCGGAACCGTCCGAATTGGCCAGCACGAAGATGCGCCGCTTGCTGTTCTCCCGCGAGATCTGGTTGGGACCGTCGTCCTCGACGATGCGGGCGAACGTCGACAGCGGAACCGGCCCTGCCGGCGTTTCCACCTTGAGGTTGCGCAGGCCTTCGGTCGTCCGGTCGCGATCGACGACGCGCAATACGACGTCGTGGCGGCGGCTGCCCTCGACGATCTCCGATACGACACGACCATTGATGAGGCGACCGAGCGCTTCGGTGACGGACGCCGGCGTAATGCCGTGGGCATAAGCGGCGCCATAGTCCACCGCGACTTGAACCTGCGGAATACGCACCTGCCGTTCGACCGAGACGTCGACGAGGCCCGGGATCGCTTCCAATCGCGTCCTCACCTGCTCGGCGAGCCCACGCAACGTATCGAGGTCGTCACCGAAAATTTTGAGTGCGATCTGCGCCCGCACACCCGACAGCATGTGGTCCAGCCGGTGCGAGATCGGCTGCCCGATGTTGACGTTGGCTGGCAAGACCGCAAGGCGCTGGCGGATGTCGGCAATGATCTCCTCGCGCCCGCGATCGGAGGCTTTGAGATCGACATCGATCTCAGCGGAGTGGACACCCTCGGCATGCTCGTCGAGTTCGGCGCGCCCGGTGCGGCGGCCGACCGTTGCGACTTCCGGCACCTGCAGGATCAAGCGTTCAGCGATGAGCCCCACCTTGTGTGATTCCGCCAGCGAGATCCCCGGCCGCAACAGCATCGAGATCGTCAGCGTGCCCTCGTTGAAGGCCGGCAGAAACGCGCGTGGCAGATGGGTGGCGGATGCGGTGGCCGCAATCACCGCCACGACGGCGCTCGCCATCACGAACGACTGGTGCCGGAAGGCCCACTCGAGCAGGCGCCGATTGCCGGCCTTCAAAAGGCGCACCAGCCGGCCGTCGCCATGCGTCACCGCGCCGGATTTCGGCAGCAGATACGAGCACAGCACCGGAGTAACGGTGACTGCGGTAACGAGGCTCGCCAGGATCGACACGATGTAGGCGATGCCGAGTGGCGCAAACAAGCGCCCCTCGATGCCGGACAGAGCGAAAAGGGGGATGAACACCAGAATGATGATGGCGGTGGCGTAGATGATGCCCGAGCGAACCTCCTGTGACGCGCTGGCGATGACCTGCAGCGTGGGGAGCGGCGCGGCCAGTGCCGCGTTCTGGCGCAAGCGCCGCAGCACGTTCTCGACGTCCACCACGGCATCGTCGACCAGTTCGCCGATGGCGATCGCCAGGCCGCCGAGCGTCATGGTGTTGATGGTCAAGCCGAACCGCTGGAAGACGATGACTGTGATCAGGATCGAGATCGGAATGGCCGTGAGGGAAATCGCCGTCGTCCGCCAGTTGAGCACGAAGGCGAACAGCACGATGGCGACGACGATCATCGCTTCGACGAGCACCTTCAGCACGTTGTCGACCGACGTCTTGATGAAGTCCGCCTGTCGGAACAGCACGCTGACCTCGACGTCGGCGGGCAGCACCTTGCGCAGCGTGGCGAGCGCCGCTTCGACCTCGCGGGTGAGTTCGAGGCTATCGGCTGCCGGCTGTTTCTGTACTGAGAGTATGACCGCGGGGTTGCCCATGTAGCCGGCGTCGCCGCGTTTCAAGCGGGCCGCGAAATCAACCTCGGCCACCTGATGCAGCCGCACCGGGACATGATCGCGGTAGGCGACGGGCAGGTTGCGCAGGTCCTCGAGACGCGTCGTTCGGCCGAGGTTGCGGATCAGATATTCGCGCGCATGCTGGTCGACAAAGCCGCCTGCCGTATTGGAACCGAATTTGGCGATCGCCTGTTCCACGACATCGTGCGAGATGTCGAGCAGCGCCATCTGGGCCGTGTCCAGTGCGACGCGATACTGGCGCACCTCGCCGCCGATCGGAATGACCTGGGCGATCCCCGGAACGGTGAGGAGTTGCGGCCGCAGCACCCAGTCGGCAAGTTCGCGCACGTCCATCGCCGATTTCGATGCGCTCGAGATGGCTACCAACATGATCTCGCCCATGATCGACGTCACGGGCGCCATCTGCGGCACGAGGCCTGGAGGGAGTTGTTCGCGCACGATATTGAGGCGCTCGCTCACCTGCTGGCGGTTGCGGAAGATATCGGTGCCCCAGTCGAACTCGACATAGACGATGGACAGGCCGACACCAGAAACCGAGCGCACCCGCGTCACGCCAGCCATGCCGTTCATCGCCGTTTCGATCGGAAACGTGACGAGTGTCTCGACCTCCTCCGGCGCCAGGCCTTCCGCCTCCGTCATCAGCGTGACGGTCGGGCGATTGAGGTCCGGGAACACGTCGACGGAGAGGGTCCGCAGCGTCAGCGCACCGTAGACGACCAGCATGGCGGCGACCGCGAGCACGAAGACCCGGTTGCGCAGACTGCCTGAGACGAGCAGATTGAACATATCCTGCCCTCAGCGGATCTGATTGAGCAACGTCACGCCGTCCGTCACCACGCGCTGGTCCGCTGCGAGGCCTGCCGCGACGATCACGTTGTTGCCATCGAGCGGCTCGACCTTCACCACCTGCGGCTCGAAGCGTTCCGGCGCCACCTTCAACCAGACCACCGGCAATCCGGTCGCACCGCGCACGATCGCGGATGTGGGAAGGATGTACCCCTCGGTCTCGTCGGCAAGTTTCAGGATGATGCGTGCCGTCATGCCGACGGCAAGCGGTTCGCCGGTCGTCGTCACTCGGAAATTGAGGACCGTCGAATGATTGCGCAGCGCCAGTCCCCGCCCGAGGTACTCGAGTTCCAGCTTATGATGGTCGTGGACCGTCGCCACGGCAGACGTGACAGTGTCGGTCCCCTCGATATTAGGCGCTACCGCTTCGATCCAGAACTCGGACGGGTCGATGATCTCGAACAGCACGTCGCGCGGCTCGACCACCTGGCCGACGACGACGCTCGCCGTCGAAATCACGCCGCCGATCGGCGCGATCAGCGGCTCGCGCGCCGAAGTGCTCGGCAGAAGCTCGGCGCGCCGCTTGACCAGCGCGTCGAGTTCTCCACGCACCTCGTCGACCTTGACTTGCGGAACGGCACCGGGCGATTTCTCGTAGCGGGATAAAATGATACGGCTCTTGGCGATGCGCGCTTCGGTTTCGGCGATCTGGCTGGCGATGTTGGCGCGATCGGCCGCCTCGATATAGGTCTCGACGAAGCCGAGCAACTGACCCGCCTCGACCTTCATGCCGACGAAGCCGACGCGCTCCCCGGCGGCGACGAAACGCCCCGGACGGTTCGACTGCACACGGCCGAGGTTCTGCGGGCCGACGATCACCCGCCCGGTGAGTTCGACGCCCCGTGAGGCCCTCGTCTTTGCAACCACCGCAGTCCTGATCGCCAGCAGATGCTGCGTCGCCTTTGGCACGAACAGCGTGGCGTCGGGCATGCGCTGCGGCTGGTCCGTCGCCATGGTCGACGGGATCGACGGAAGGCCGCTGGCGGCGGTGGCGCGATCGGCGGCGTGCGCATCTCGATGCGCGGCAACGACAGCGCTCGCCGTTGCCGCGAGCATCGCCAGGATCACGGCCCCGGCGGTTCGCCGCAACTGCGCCACGCTGCTTTTGGAGGCCGCCGACGCCGCGGCTGCAACCGCAGACAGTGCCGTGCCCTCTGCTGGCGCTACCGCGGAGTTGCCCGCAGACCGCGCGCCGCGACCGCCTGCAAAGAACAAGGTTGCAAGCACTCCAGCGGCGAAGCTCAGCCCTGCCGCCCAGAGCAGAACGGCATCGCCGGACAACCGGCCGATCCAACCGGCGGCCATGGCTTCGGCCGCAGCAGGTGTCTTATCGAGCGAGAGCGGCACGTCGAGACGGCCGGTCAGCAAATCCTCGCTGCCGTCGGGCAGCGTCAGTTCGAAAACCAGATCCGTCGCGGCGCCGCTCGTGATCCCCGGCGCCGTGATGGTGAACACGCCATCACCCTCGGGTTCCGCCGCGACACTGTCGCCATCCACCGAGACGGTCATCCGGCCGCCGGCAACGGGCGCATTGGTCGCGAAGGCGTGCAGGAA
>JBKBNR010000159.1:0-7051 GCA_046295315.1 Hyphomicrobiaceae bacterium | reverse complement strand
GGGATTAGACGCGCACGGGACGAAGGCGAGCGTCAGCCAAAGCAGGTGGCGACCGGCAGCGTCAGCCCCGGCGGATCGAGGCCAATGTCGCCGTCGGTCAGAATGGTCACGGTCAGTCGGCGGCCGTCGCCCGGTTCGGCGCGGCGAACGTGCAGCACGTTGCGGCGGCCGAGATCGACCAACAGGCAATGCATGATCGTCGGCACGCGGAAATAGTCGGCCATCTCGGAGTGCTTGTCGATGCTGGACGACGTCGGTGACATCACCTCGACGACGACGACGGGGCTCGGCGCTTTCAGCGACTGTGGGTCGATCGGTGGCCCGCAATTGACCAGCGCGTCCGGCTCGCAGCTCGTGTCGTGGTCGATCACCACCGCCAGACCGTCGACATAGGCCTCGCACGCCAGACCGGCCGCCTCGATAGCAGAGGCGAGTGCACGCCAGATGTGGGCCTTGGACTTGGCATGCTCGGCGCGCTCCGGCGCCATGGCGACGATCTCGCCGCAGAACAGCTCGAACCGGCCCTTGTCCTGAGCTTCAGCCCAGACGAGGAACTCGTCCACGGTCAAGAACTTCTGGTCGCGTGCAAGGTCGCTCATGGCACGACCATATATCACATGCGGGGGATCACAAAACCGCGCTATGCAGGGGAGCCCAGTCTCCGGCAGCCATGAAAACAGCCTCGCCATGACCCTGATCCTTTTCGATTGCGACGGCACGCTGGTCGACAGCCAGAACAACATCGTCGCCGCCATGAACCAGGCATTCGCCGCGCACGGGCTGAAACTCGCCCCGCGCCAGAGCGTGATGGGCGTCGTCGGACTGTCGCTCGCCAACGCCATCGGCCGTCTGCTGCCGGACGCCGACCGCGGCCAGATCGAGCGGGTCGCCGAGAGCTACAAGCTGGCGTTCCAGGACTTGCGCCGCCAGCCAGAGCACCACGAGCCGCTGTTCCCGCTCGCCCGCGAAACGATCGAGAGCCTGGCCGGTCGGCCCGGCACCCGTCTCGGTATCGCCACCGGGAAATCGCGCCGTGGCGTCGATGCGATCCTCGAGCGGCAAGGCTGGCATGGCGTGTTCGCCACCATCCAGACTGCCGACGACAACCCGTCGAAGCCGCATCCCGGCATGCTGCTGCGGGCGCTTCTGGAAACCGGCGCCGATGCCACCCAAGCGGTGATGGTCGGCGATACGACCTTCGACATCGACATGGCCCGCGCCGCCGGCATCCACGCCATCGCGGTGTCGTGGGGTTATCACGACGTCGCGTCCCTCGAGCGCAGCGGGGCGCATGACCTGATCGACGGTTTCGAACAACTGACTCCGGCCATAGACCGCTTCGTCGCGAGCAGGAAGGCCGTATCGACGTGACCGGAGATGCCACACGCAACGGCACCGGACCGCAACGCACCGGTCGCGAACCGATGGCGAGGCCGTTGCCAAAACGATTCTACGAGAACGCGCTGGCCGGCCCTGTGGAGGGTGGTTTCGGCGTACTGCTCGACGGTCGGGCCGCGCGCACGCCTGCCAAGCGCCTTTTGACCGTAGCCAGCCCTGACCTCGCTGAGGTCATCGCCGCCGAATGGGCGGCGCAGACCACCACGATTGACCCGGCGACGATGCCGCTCACCCGCATCGTCATCGCCGCGGTCGACGGCGTTGCGGGAAACGAGCGCGCCGTCGCGGAGGATATCGTCGCCTTTGCCGGCAGCGATCTCGTCTGCTACCGCGCCGCGGCGCCATCGGGTCTCGTCGCTGCGCAGTCCGCGCACTGGGACCCGGTGCTGGCGTGGGCCGAGGGTCGCCTCCATGCCCGCATGCGGCTGGCCGAAGGCGTCATGCACGTGGCGCAGGACGCCGCAGCGCTGGACGCTGTGCGGCGGCATCTCGTCGGCCGTGATGCGCTCGCCCTGGCCGCCTTGCACGTCATGACGACGCTCACCGGATCGGCGCTCATCGCGCTCGCCCATGCCGATGGTGCGATGGATGTGGCAGCGGCTTGGGCGGCAGCCCACGTCGACGAAGATTGGCAGATCAGCCAGTGGGGCGAGGATGGCGAAGCCAGAGCGCGCCGCGCCCGCCGATGGCTGGACATGCAGGCGGCAAGCCGGATTGCCGCGTTGACCGGCTGATAACCCAATTCGCCGAATAACCGCCTCGGTCGAGCCAGGTCTTAACGCACGTTAACCATTCATTACCCGAATCGCTTCTACGCTTTCGGACGTGAACCTCGGGGTCGCTCATGCAACTCGCCATTCGCATTCCGGAAATCGCTCAGCGCGACCGCTTCGTGAAACGCGCCGTCGCCCAGAAGCATGTTTTTGCGGTGGCGGGCGAGGACGGATTGGCCCGCGTGACCTCGCCGCACGATCCCCGGCGCGAGGTGACGTTGCTGTGGACGACGGAAACGGAAGCGGCGCGCTGGGCCGATGTGCTGACGGTCAATCCGCGGGTCAAACAGATCGCCCTCGGCGGTCTTATCGCCGATGTGTTGCCGCGCCTGTACAGCCTCGACCGCGTCATCGGGATGGACTGGTCGGCCGAACCGATCGAGCCCGAGATCGAGCCGATGGATCTGGTGCAGCGGCTGCGCCTCGAAGGCGTCGATACGTTCCTGCAGCGCGTGCGCCTGCGCCGGGCGGTGTGGATGCTCGAAGACGCCAACGGCCCGGCGCTGCTGGTTTCCCACAAGGGCGACAATCAACTCGTGCTGCCGGCCTGGGCGACGCGTGGCGAAGCGGAAGCCCGCATCGAGGGGCCGTGGCGCGACATGATCGCCGTCGAGATACCGCTGCCGAACTTCATCAGCCTGACGCTGCCGTGGCTGGCGAGCCAGGGCTGGCTGGTCGCCGCCGGACATGCCGAAGGCGCCAGCACCATCGAGATGCAGCCCGCCGAGCTCGCGCGCCGCTTCGCACCCGAGGCCGCTTCGGCGTAAGGGACGGCCAGAGTTGAAACGCCCCTTCTATCGGGCCGTCGACAAGATCGAATGCCGCTGGCACTGGTCGAGCGAGGCGCGCCATGTTGGACGAACAGGCAATCGCGTATCTGCCCGCCGCGCTGCTGGCTGTCGGCATGGCCGTGGTGTTCGTTCGCCTCCTCGGGGCACCGCGCAGACGCGGCACGCGCCACCGCTCCGAAGGCCACAACTCCCGAGATTGCGGCGGCGGCTCGTCGGGGGGCTCGTCAACTAAGATCCGCAAAGATGGAGAGGGCGACGGCGACGGCGGCGGCACCGACAGCGGCGGCGATGGCGGCGGTGGCGGTGGAGACTGATCGCCCGTCGGCGCTATAAATCGACTACCGTTTCCGTTATTCACCGTCGAACCACTTTCGCGGTCATGACGGGTAACGGCGATGGATCTGAAAGCGGGCGCGCGACGAGCGTTGACATGGGCGCGGGTCCGCGCACCAGGCCCCGTCCGCGCGGCCTACCGGCTGGCGCGGTCGCTCGAAAGCCGGCCATTGTCACCCGCGATGCCGGACGCGCTGGTCGGCGGGGCGCGGCTCTGCGGCTCGCGTGAGGATATGCTGGCGCATCTGCCGAAGCACGGCGTCGTGGCAGAGCTTGGCACCTATCGCGGAGATTTCGCGCGCGCCATTTCGCGGATCAACGCGCCGCGAGAACTGCACCTCATCGATATCGATTACTCGCTCCTCGACGCCCGCGGCCTCGAAGCCCCCGCCGTCGTCCGCCACATCGGGCTGACACACGAGGTCATCGCGGGCTTTCCCGACGCGCACTTCGACTGGATCTACATCGACGCCGACCACGCCTACGCGAGTGCCGTGGCGGATGCCGCTGCGGCGGCACCCAAGGTGAAACCCGGCGGCTATCTCGTGTTCAACGATTTCGCGCACATCGACCCGCTGCTCGGCCGCTACGGCGTCCATCGCGCCGCCACCGAGTTTGCAGTCCGCGAAGGCTGGCCGGTCGCCTTCTTTGCCTTCCACCCGGCGGCGCTCTACGACATCGCGCTGCGCCGGCCAGTCTGAGCAGGCGGCAAAGAGTGGTTCTTCGGGTTCATCTTTCGTTTCGTTTGCGATGCGGCCCCCGCGTGCTATCTGACGCGCTTCCAATCCGGTTTCAGCCAACGTGTCAGGTGGATAGCCCCATGAAGCATGTGATCGAGGAGCTCGAGAAGCGGCGCGAAAATGCTCGGCTCGGCGGTGGACAGCCGCGCATCGACGCCCAGCACAAGCGCGGCAAGCTGACCGCGCGCGAGCGCGTCGAGCTGCTCCTCGACGATGGGTCGTTCGAGGAGTTCGACATGTTTGTCGAACACCGCTGCACCGATTTCGGCATGGAGAAGACTAAGGTCCCAGGCGACGGCGTCGTCACCGGGTGGGGCACCATCAACGGCCGCGTCGTCTATGTGTTCGCCAAGGACTTCACTGTCTTCGGCGGCTCGCTGTCGGAAACGCACGCCCGCAAGATGACCAAGATCCAGGACATGGCGCTGAAAAACCGCGCGCCGATCATCGGATTGTTCGATGCCGGCGGCGCGCGCATCCAGGAAGGTGTCGATGCGCTGGGCGGCTATGGCGAAGTATTCACGCGCAACGTGCTGGCGTCCGGCGTCATCCCGCAGATTTCCGTCATCATGGGCCCGTGCGCGGGCGGCGACGTCTATTCACCGGCCATGACCGACTTCATCTTCATGGTGAAGGACACGAGCTACATGTTCGTCACCGGTCCTGATGTTGTGAAAACCGTCACCAACGAAACCGTGACGGCGGAAGAACTCGGCGGCGCACGGGTGCACACGACGAAGTCGTCGATCGCGGATCGTGCCTACGAGAACGACGTCGAGGCGCTGCTGCAGATGCGCCGCCTGATGGACTTCCTGCCCGCGAACAACATGGATGGCGTGCCGGTGCTGCCGACGCGCGACTCCGCCGATCGCGTCGACACCTCGCTCGACACGCTGATCCCCGACAACCCGAACAAGCCCTACGACATCAAGGAACTGATCCTGAAGGTCGTCGACGAGGCCGACTTCTTCGAGATCCAGGAGGCCTACGCGAAGAACATCGTCGTCGGCTTCGCGCGCATGGAAGGCCACACTGTCGGCGTCGTTGCCAACCAGCCGATGGTACTCGCCGGCGTGCTCGACTCCGACGCCTCGCGAAAAGCGGCCCGGTTCGTGCGCTTCTGCGATTGCTTCGATATTCCGATCGTCACCTTCGTCGACGTGCCGGGCTTCCTGCCGGGAACTGCGCAGGAGTACGGCGGTCTCATCAAGCATGGCGCCAAGCTGCTGTTCGCGTTCACCGAGGCGACGGTGCCGAAGGTCACCTGCATCACCCGCAAGGCCTACGGCGGCGCCTATGACGTGATGAGTTCCAAGCACATCCGCGGCGACGTCAACTATGCCTGGCCGACCGCCGAGATCGCGGTGATGGGCGCCAAGGGCGCGGCTGAGATCATCTACCGCTCGGAGTTGTCCGATCCCGACAAGATCAAGGCCCGCTCAGACGAGTATCAGCGCCGCTTCGCCAACCCGTTCGTCGCCGCGGAACGCGGGTATATCGACGAAGTCATCCTGCCCCGTGCAACGCGCCAGCGCATCTGCCGCGCGCTCAACATGCTGCGCAACAAGACCGTCGAAAACCCCTGGAAGAAGCACGATAATATTCCGCTTTAGTGGCGCTCACGGCTGCTGGACCGGGCGCCCGTCGCGCCCGGGCAGCCTCCGCAGGGGCGGCGCACCAGCGCCGGCGTCCAGTCGGACGCTGGCCCTGCGGGCGGAGTGGGGGAGAAGTTGAATTGGCGATAGTTTATTTGCTTACAAGTCCTGTGATGCCGGGCTTAGTGAAAATTGGATGCACGGAGCGTGCGATTGAGGATCGGATGCGCGAGCTTGCGGCATCTTCTGCGGTACCGTTGCCGTTCGAATGCTTCCTCGCCGTGGATGTCGGCTCGGAAGCGGCTGAAGTAGAGCGAGCACTCCATGAAGCTTTTGCAGACAAAAGATTAAATCCGAGGCGGGAATTTTTTGAGTTGAGCCCAGACCGGCCCGCGGCTGTCCTCAGATTGTTCGTCAAACGGGCACCGTTGGCTCGGGATGTGACGCCAAGCGAAGACGTGGTGTCATCGCGTGAGGAACAGAACGCGCTCGATCGTGAACGGGAACGCCGTGGGAGCTTTCGCTTCTCGCAGGTCGGCATCTTACCCGGTTCGCTTCTGACTTCAGTATTCGACCCCAAGTTCATATGCACAGTGCTCGACGACCGAGCCGTTGACTTCCGAGGCCAGCGGACAAATTTATCCAGTGCCGCACTTCAGATTGCCCACGAGACCGGTAGAAATTGGAAGTCAGTGCGGGGACCCCAATTTTGGACTTATGAAGGTCGTTCGCTGGTGGAATTGCGAGATGAAACAGAAAACGATTCGAATTTGTGATCCCTACCCATCACCCCGCCGTCCAGTCTTCCAGCTTCAGCCCTGCGATCCGTGAAAACTCGCGGGTGTTGGCGGTGACGAGGGTGGCGCCGCGCCGTAGGGCTTGGCCGGCGATCATCACATCGTAAGGGCCGATCAGAGTTCCGGCTGCCGCCAGCGCGGCGCGCATGGCCCCGGCCGCCGCCGCGTCCTCGGCATCGAAGTCCACCACGCCGCCGATGACCTCGAGGAAGCGTGACAGGGCACGCATGTTCTCTTGTTTTCGCGCACTGCGAGCGATGCCGTAATCGAGTTCGAAGACAACGACCGAGGAAAGGGCGATCTCATCCCCTGCCAGCAAGTGTTTGCGGAACTTGGCCTCGACGACCGCCGAACGCCTGTTGATCACGGCAACCACAACATTGGTATCCAGCAGGATCACGGCTTCTTGCTGCCGTCCTTGTCATCATCTTCCGGGCCGAATGCCACGTCCCAGTCGATGTCGTCGTCGGGCATCGGTGGCTGCTCCGGCGGGCCTTCGGGAATAAAACCGCCGGCAGCCTCGACCAGCCGGTCGAGGTCCGCCCGCCACTGATCGTAGTCGAACGTCTCCTCGATCGGCTCGAGGATCAGGCGCTTGCCGTCACGGGTGACGCGCACCTCCTT
>JBKBNR010000158.1:0-7054 GCA_046295315.1 Hyphomicrobiaceae bacterium | reverse complement strand
GCGGCGGATGGCGGCGAAATGCTTCATCATCCCGAGCAGAAAGCGGAAGTTCAGCGATTGGCGGATCGACTTCGCGGCCTCGCGCGATTCCGAATCGTCGATGCGCAGAACCGGCATGAACTCGAAAGACTTGCCGCGATGCGCGTGCCGCGTCACCTTGCCGAGGTCCAGGTCTCCGACCGTGTCGATGCCGATCATCAGAAAGTCGAAGTCGTCGGGAAGAAAGACGATCTGGTCGCGAATGAACGTCTCGATGCCGCCGACCTTCGAGCCGCGCGGGTCGAAGGCGTGGATGACGCAAAGGCGATGCTGCATGTTCATGCCGTTGGTCACGGCCTCCCTGTCCGGTTCCGGCGATCCACACGGCCGCCTGCTGGCGAGTTGTCACTCATGCCCGTCCCGCCTGACGTTCCAATCTTCATGCCATTCGCCAAGTGCACCACACGTCATCGCCGTACCACTGCCCAGGCCATGCGGCGGCCCTCGGGGTAGAGCAGCGCCAGCATGGCCGCATAGACCAACGCTCCCGCTATCGAGGCGAGCGCTACGGCACCGATCGTCGGCGACAGGGGAATGCACGCGACGACGAGCGCCATGGTCGCGGTCGCTGCCAGCGTCTTGGCGGCGTCGAGCGGCGGCAACACATAGCGATGCTTGTGCCAGCCGACCGCAAGCGTCACGAGCAGGCTGACGAAGGCGCCGGCGGCGGCGCCCGCAGCAGCACCCGGCAGACCGCCGATGGAGAGACCGACGACGACGCCCGCCATCGACGCTACGGCATCGAAGATGTCGTTGTAGAGCGGGATCATCGTCTGCTCGCGCAGCAGAAAGATCTGTTCGGCGAAATGCAGGCGCACATTACGGAAGACGCCCGCGAGGATCGCCATCGGCAATACCGCAATGGTCATCTCGCGATAGGTCTCGGCGACAACCAGCGTGATGAGCGGCTCCGAAACGAGCCACAGCCCGACCGCCGCCGGCAGCAGCGCGACCAGCAGCAGCACACCGTTGCGTTCGAGCTGCGCCTGCCCTGCATCGATCCCCTCCTCGCGCGCCCGGCGCACCGCGAGCGGGAATGCCGCTGCCGTCACCAGCATGGCGGCGAACATCGCGGCGCGAAAACCGAGCATCCACCCGACCGTGATGAGGCCTACCGCTGCCGCGCCTTGCTTGTACTCGACCGCGAAGCGTATGCCGTTGATCGCCACCCAAACGAACAATCCGCCGGCCAGCAGCGGCAGCCCATAGCGCAGAGCGATGCGCACCACGTCGATATCGAGCGCCATCGGGTTGCGCCCCATGCCGAGCCGCACGCCGGCGACCGCGAGGGATAGAACCTGTGCCGCCGTATAGCCCCACAGAACCATGGTCGCACTCGCCTCGACCGAGACCACGAGCAGGATGCCGAACGCCAGCCCGAGAACCGGCCACATGGTCTGCAGCACCGTATAGGTGAGAGTATCATGCTGGGTGCGCGCCCTGTCTGCCAGGTGCGTGACGGCCACGCGCGTGACGATATGTGCAACGCTGGCTGCGACGAGAGACGGCGTCCACTGCGCATCGACGAACCAAGCGAGGCCGAGGACGAGAAGCACAGACGCCAGGCCGGAGCCGATGAGCACCGCAAGCTCCGTGTCGAGGAACTGCTGCTTGCTGGCGACGGACCCGGCGCTGTCGAAATAGCGCAAGGTATAGAGCGTGAACCAGAACAGCGTGCCCGTGTAGGCCAGTTCCTGCGTCGCCATGACGAGTGCGAACACGCCCATGCTTTCGGGTGCCAGATAGTGGGTCCACACGATGATCGAGACGAATTGAAAGATCGGGCCGACGACCTGAGCCGGGAGGTAGAGCAATGTCTGGCGCAGCAGCATGTATCGACAGTCCGATTGCGGGCACGACGCGGCCCTTCGGAGAAAACCCTAGCAAATGCCGCGCCGCAGCGAAAACCACGATCGGCGCTCGATTGTAAAGGCTCGGCGAAATGGAAACGATCGCGATCTCGCATCGAGCGAAGGTTGCGGCTGCCGACTGTACCAGGATGGCACGACGCCCGGAGCATGCGAGCTACTGGTCATGTCGGGAATGGCCTGCATCGTGCTTGTCGACTGACGGCGTACCGGCGGCGATCGCGCCTCAGTCTCTCGCACCCTCCGCCTCTGTACCTGAAGTCTCGGAGCCCTTCGATGCGCATAGGATTGATTGTCGACGACGGTGGCGTCCCGCGGTGGGTCATCGAGACAGCGCGGCGCATCGCCGCGACCAATCGGCACGACGTGCGCATCATGGTGCAAACCCCTCAAGGCGTTGCATCTGCGCCCCAGCGCCGCCCATCGCTGGTGGCGCTGCTGGCGCTCGAACGCCAGTTGGCGGGCCGCGCGCGTGATTGGCTGAGCGACCCCGTCGACCGCGCCCAGTCACACGCCATTCCACACGCCGACGCCGCATTCGTGCCCGATCTCGTCCTACGTTTCGACGACCTTCGACATGCGAACGCCGCGCGAACCCTGACCGTTCTCGTCGATGGCGCGCCCGTCCTCGCGAAACTGTGGGCGGCGCTGCTCGCTGGCGAGGCCGTCAGCATCGCCATCCACGACTCGCTGACCGGAGAGGCCGCAACATCGGCGCTGGTGGCGCTCGAAGCGCCGCATCGCCTGCTCGAAAGCGCCGATGCGGTCCTCTCGCATGTGGTGAGATCGACAGGCGATGCGGCGCTCGCCGTCGCCGAGGGCAGACCTGTGCCCGCCGTTGCTACCGATCAGGTGCCGCTGCCCAGTGCGCCGGCCGGCATCGGCCGCTCACCGCGCCGCTTCGCCGCCGATCGCCGCGCCAGCGCCGTCGCGCGGCGGCGCGACGAACGGCTCGGCCGGGCGCCGGCGTGGCAGGTGGGATGGCGGCACGTTGCAGCCCGTTCCATGCCGCCGCAGATCATCGCGCCTCACACCTATGCGACACTGCGCGACGACCTGCAGCGCTACTACGCCGATCCGTTCGTCATCGCGCACGACGGCCGCATGCACATGTTCGTCGAGGAGTTGCCCTACGCCACGGGGCGCGGTCTCATCTCGCATGTAGAAATCGGCGCCAATGGCCCGCTTGGCACCCCGCACCCCGTGCTCGAAGAGCCGTTCCACCTGTCCTACCCGCAGGTCTTCGCCGACAACGGTGAAATCTGGATGCTGCCGGAAGCCGCCGCGTCGGGACGACTGACGCTCTATCGCGCCGAACGCTTTCCCGACCGCTGGGTCCGCCACGCTATACTGATCGAGGAAGCCCTGCACGATGCGACGGTGTTCCGCCACGACGGGCGCTGGTGGATGACCGCCGCCACCGTCGTCGGCAGCGCATCGGCATGGGACACGCTGTCGCTCTGGTATGCTGACCGGCTGGAAGGCCCCTGGCGGGCCCACCCGATGAACCCCGTCCTCGTCGATGCGCGCAGTGCGCGACCTGCTGGCGTGCCGTTCGAGCGCAACGGCGCGCTGTGGCGTCCGGCGCAGGATTGCCGGCGGGGCTACGGCGCAGCTCTCTCGCTCTGTCGCGTCACCCGGCTCGATGCCGAGGTATTTGCACAGCAGGTCGCGGCAACGTCGCACCATGGGCAGGCGCTCGCCGGCTCCGGTCCGCACACGCTGAACTTCGCCGCCAATGGCGCAAGCGGCGTCGAAGTGATCGACTTTTTTGCGCCCCGCGCGCACGTTTGATGGCCCCACGGCCACGAACGGCAGCACCCGCCCACCCCCATAAATCGGTTGCGCCGACGCCCCCTGCTCTTGCTATAAGGGTGCCGTTCCGCGAGGCAGAGGTCGATCGAACCCGCCACGACTGTCGCCGGCTTAGCTCAGGGGTAGAGCAGCGGTTTTGTAAACCGTTGGTCGGGGGTTCAAATCCCTCAGCCGGCACCAATTACACCATCACACCGGCCGCCGATCCGGGCGCGAGCCAACCATCGGGACACGAGACGACGATCGGGCGCGCGCCCCCTCGACTGTGGTGACGGTGAGATGGAGCGGGCGATGGGAATCGAACCCACGACATGCAGCTTGGGAAGCTGCCGTTCTACCACTGAACTACGCCCGCGCATGGTCGCCGGTTGAACGCGCGGAAGGCTCCGCTCTCGTCGGCGTCGACCTCGATCACACACCGCAACATGTCGATTAGCACACTCGCCGTTGCCGTCAAAGTCGGCATCGGCAGGCTCGCACGCCGCTCCCCAAATCGGACGGCCCCGGTCCGCGTTAACGCCCCGCATCGCGCAGGGCTACACCTTTCGCACGGCTTGCGTCATTGTCGGTCAAGTCGGGCACGGCCTCGTGGGAAAAGGGCATCGGGATGGGTGATCGATTGCGGACGACGACGGCGGGATCGAGGGAGCCGCGGTTCTCGTGGTGGCTACTGATCGTTCCCGCGATCGGCACCGGCGTGATGGTTTTCTTCGCGTACCTTTACCTGGTCGTGGTGGCAGAGGAGCGCCGCATACTCGATACCGGACGCGACGCCACCGCCGAGGTCGCGCGCGTCTGGAGCGAGGACAGCCGGGACAGCAAGGGGCGTCTCAAAATCAACCACTATGTGACGCTGAGCTGGCGCGATGCGAGCGGCGCGCCGCGCAACTTCGAACGCCTGAGGATCGGCAAGGACGCGCACGGGGAGCTTCTCGGCAACCAGAAGGCGGGGGTGACGCGCACCGCGATCCGCTATGACGACGCGTCACCCGGATCGACGCCCTTCCTGCTCGCCGACCGCGACTATCGCGAGTACGATTGGCAGTTCGGCCGCTGGGGCTTCCTCGGCTCGGTTCTGTTCACGATCTGGGCGTTCTGGCTGGTCTGGAACTCGTGGCGCAAGCATCGCGTCGCGACCTGATCATCGGCCTTGCGCGATATCGAAGGATCGAAGCACGATATGTCGAGCGGCATCGAGTTCAAGACGACGATGAACTTCGCCTATCACGAGCCATCGCCGCTCGGGCCGGGCGTCGTGCGCCTCGTTGCCGAGAACCCAGGGCCGTTCACGTTCAAGGGCACCAACACCTATATCGTCGGTTCGACCGAGCTCGCCGTCATCGACCCGGGCCCTGGCGACCCGACGCATCTTGCCGACATTCTGCGGATCGCCGCCGGGCGTCCGATCACCCACATCTTCGTGACGCACACACACCGCGATCACGTCGACAGCCTCGCGGCTCTGCAGGCCGCGACCGGCGCCACGACCGCGGCCTTCAGCCGCCCCGGTGCGTCGCGCGGCACGCTGCTCTCGAGCCCGTCCGGAACCGAGTTCGTCGATGTCGAGTTCGAACCCGAAATCGCGCTGGAACATGGCCAATCGGTGCGCGGCGCCGACTGGACGTTGACGGCGCTGCACACGCCGGGCCATGCGCCCGACCACACCTGCTATGCGCTCGACGGCCGCGACATTGTATTCACTGGCGATCACGTCATGGCCTGGAACACCACAGTGGTGGCGCCGCCCGAGGGACGCATGGCGGATTATCTCGCCTCGCTGCGGTTGCTACTCGAGCGCTCCGAAAGCGTCTATCTGCCGGGCCACGGCGGGCGCATCGAGGAAGGGCAGCGGATGGTAAAGGCCTACCTGCTGCACCGCCGCTGGCGCGAGCAGGCCATCGTCGCCGCGATCAAGGACGGCCGCGGCACGGTGCGAGAGATCGCGGCGCTGATCTACGATCAACTCGCACCCGAACTCCACACCGCCGCATTGCTCTCGGTGATGGCTCACGTCGAGCACCTGATCGAGCGCGAGATCATTGTGGGCGACGGGGCTCTCTCCTTCGATCAGCGTCTCGCGCCCGTCGCCCCCGCTCGCCCGGCTTGACACCGGTCGCATCGGGCTTCGCAGGCCGACTTCTCGCGACGGCCCCTGGCACCGTCGATTCCAGCCGCTTGACGATGCCGCGCATCAGCGTGCGGATGCGCGTCGCATTGCGTCCGAGATCGTGACGGCCGAACCGCGATGCCGAGCGGATATCGACCAGCGTTCCCTCGCCGCCGCTCGCTACCCGGACCACGACATCGTCGTAGAAGCCGAGCACCAGCGTGCGGTCGACGGCCTCGATGGCGCCGGGCAGTGCGCTGTCGGGAGCCGGCGGGGAATCGCGCACGACCGTAAGGCCCTCCCGGCGCAGTGCCTCCAGCACCAGATCGTAGGTTTCCTCGACCGCCCTATTGATCTCCAGTGTCGCGATATCGGGAAACGCCGCGAGTTGCAGATCGGCGAAACGATCGGCGGGATATTCGGCGCCGTTGGCGCGCCCCTTGCGCGCCTTGGCTAGAACCTCGAAAGCGGGTGGATCGTCGGGCGCCGTCGTCACGTCGTTGATCTCCGGCAGGCCGCCGAGTGTGGCGCCGACATAGAGCGGCCAGGCAAGGATGCCGCCCGCGATCGCCATGCCGACCGCCACCCGCGCCGTTCCCGGTCCTCCGCGCCGCCAGATGCCGACCGCGGAGAGGATGCCGATCGAAGCCGCGAGCGCGGACAGCAGGAACGAAATCGCCATCAGCGCCAGGAACGTCTCCGTCGCCAGACCTAGGAAGCGATGCAGCACTATGGCGGCGAGCAGCAGCACGAGAGCAAAAAGCGCCAGCCGCGTCGTCCACCTCGGGCCCGTTGGAGCGCCTTCGATCCTGGCAATGGTCATCGCTTGCTTCGTTTCCTGCAAGTTGTCGCGCACTTCGTCCACCGGGATGCCCGGCGGATCGCGCGACATGGTTAAAGCTCATCTTCGTGACCGGCGAAAGGTCCGCTTTCAGGCATTGCGCGGATGCGCCCGCCGGACGGGGGGATGCGCTATCCTGGTGACGTAACGAATCGCACCGCGAGGACGTGACGTGCCCATCGAGCGCAATCGGAGGCGGCAGGTTTCTGAGCGCCGCAGTTCGTCCGTCGCGCCCCCGTGGGTCGTCATGGGCGCGATGTCGGCCCTCATCGCCGCGAGCCTCGGCGACGTCGCGGCGGCCAACCCCGGCCTCCAGTTCGCACAGGCCGCATCTCCCGACGATGCAGCTTCGGATGGCGCAGACGACGAGCAGGCCGACGATCC
>JBKBNR010000157.1:0-7091 GCA_046295315.1 Hyphomicrobiaceae bacterium | reverse complement strand
TGAAGCGAATGGCACCGGCCTCGAGCAGCGTCGCGCGGAGCGACTGGCCCGGGCGGCGTCCGTGGCGGATGAAGTCGACCAGCAGGATCGAGTTCCGCACGATGATGCCGGCGAGCGCGATGAAGCCGATCATCGACGTCGCCGAGAACGGCGCCCCGAACAACCAGTGGCCGATCATGATGCCGATCAGCGTCAGCGGCACCGGCGTCAGGATGACGAGCGGCAGCGCGAACGAGCCGAACTGCGCGACGACGAGGAAGTAGATGCCAAGAATCGCCACCGCGAACGCCGCACCCATGTCGCGGAAGGTCACGTAAGTGACCTCCCACTCGCCGTCCCACAACAGCTTCGGCGTCGAATCGTCCACCGGCTGGCCGTGATAGAGGATCTCCGGCTTCGGCAGGTTGCCCCAGTCGGCTGCTTCGATAGCGTCGGCGACGGCGAACATGCCGTAGATCGGGGCCTCGAACTGCCCTGCCATCTCGGCGAGCACCATCTCCGCTGGTCGCCCGTTGTGGCGGAAGATCGGGAAGGAGGCGCGTTCGCGAGTCAGTTTGACGACGTCGCCGAGCTCGACGATCGAGCGGTTTCCGGGCAGCGCGTTGGCCGGCACCGGCGTCGCCAATGTATGCTCGCCGAGCGTGCGTGCCGATTTCGGCAGCGCGACCGCGATCTCGATCGGATGGCGCTGCTCGCCACGCTGCGAGTAACCGACCGGGATGCCACGCAGATACGCCTGGATCGTATCGTAGACGTCGCTTTCCTCGACGCGATGGAACTCCAGATTGTCCTGATCGATCCCGAACCGCACGCGCTCAGCCGGCTGCCCGTAGCTGTCGTCGATATCGACGATGTAGGGCACCGACTTGAACGCCTCCTTGACCTTCTCGGCCACCTGGCGCCGCGTCTCGGGATCGGGACCGTAGATTTCAGCGAGCAGCGTCGAGAGCACCGGCGGACCGGGTGGCACCTCCACCACCTTCACCGACGTGCCGGCCGGCGCTTCGAGCCCGGCAAGGCGCGCGCGCACGTCGAGCGCGATGTCATGGCTCGTACGTTTGCGCTCCTCCTTGCCAACGAGATTTACCTGCAGGTCGCCGAGTTCGGGTGAAGACCGCAGATAGTAGTGGCGCACGAGACCGTTGAAGTTGAACGGCGCCGCGGTGCCGGCATACGCCTCGATCGAGTGCAGTTCAGGCAGCGAGGCGATGCGTTCCGCCGCCATGCGCAACACGCGGTCGGTTTCTTCCAGCGTCGAGCCCTCCGGCAGATCGATGACGACCTGCATCTCGGATTTGTTGTCGAACGGCAGCAGCTTCACGGTCACGGACTTGGTGGCGAACAGCACCAGCGATGCGAGCGTCGCGAAACCGACCGCGAGCAGGAACTTCCAGGCATTGGCTTTGCTGCGCAGCACCGGCCGCGCCGCCTTGACGTACATGCGCCCCAGCACGCCGCCGTCGTCATGACCTCCATGCCCGCCGCCGTGGGCGCCCTCGTGCGGTTTGCCGATGCGCACCATCAACCACGGCGTCAGGATCACGGCGACGAAAAACGAGAAGATCATCGCTGCCGAGGCGTTGACCGGGATCGGGCTCATGTAGGGGCCCATCAAACCCGAAACGAACAGCATCGGCAGCAGCGCCGCCACGACCGTGAGCGTGGCGATGATGGTCGGGTTGCCGACTTCGGCAACCGCCTCGATGGCGCACTGCACCTTCGAGCGCCCGTCCTTCATGCCCCAGTGGCGGGCGATGTTCTCGATCACCACGATGGCGTCGTCGACGAGAATGCCGATCGAGAAGATGAGCGCGAACAGCGATACGCGGTTGATGGTATAGCCGAGGATGTAGGACGCGAACAACGTCAGCAGGATCGTCGTCGGAATGACGACGAGCACCACCACACCTTCGCGCCAGCCGATCACGAAGCCGATCAGCAGCACGATCGAGATGGTGGCGAGCCCCAAGTGGAACAGCAGTTCGTTCGCCTTCTCGTCCGCCGTGTGGCCGTAGTTGCGCGTCACCTCGACCTTGATGTCGTCGGGGATGATGCGGCTCTTCAACTGCTCGAGGCGCTGCGTCACGGCTTCCGAAATAATCACCGCATTGGCGCCGGCCCGCTTCGCGATCGCCACCGAAACCGTCGGCACCTGCGTGATGCCGGTGACGCGCCGCGTGCCATCCTTCGCCGCCTCCGCATGGGTCGCACTGTCGAACTTCGGCTCGATGTGCCAGGCGCGGCTTTCCAGCGGCTTGGCATCGACGACCACGTTGGCGACGTCGCGCACATAGACCGGGCGGCCGTCGCGCGTGGTCATCAGCAGCAGACCGATGTCGGGAATGCCTTTCAGCGTTTGCCCCGCGACAACGGGAACCGAGCGCCCGCCATCACGCACGGCACCGGCCAGGAACGCGCGGTTGGCCTCCCTCACCTTGCCGATCAGTTGCGCCAGCGTCACGCCGTAGAGCGCCAGCCGCTCAGGGTCGGGTTCGACGCGAATCTGATCCGGTCGCCCGCCAGCGAGATAGGTCAGGCCGACGTTGTCGATCTTGGCCAGTTCGACTCGCACGTCGTCGGCGAGATGATAGAGGCGACTGTCGGTCCAGTTCTGTGCCACCTCGGCCTTCGGCGACAGCGTCGCGACGACGATCGCCACGTCGTCGATGCCGCGGCCGACGATCAGCGGCTCGGGAATGCCGACGGGTATCCGGTCGTAGTTGGCGCGCACCTTGTCGTGGACGCGCAGGATGGCGTTGTCGGCTTCCGTGCCGACGAGGAAGCGCGCCGTGACGACGACGCGGTCGTCCAGCGTCTGGCTGTAGACGTGCTCGACGCCGTTGATCGACTTGACGATCGTCTCCAGCGGCTCGGTAACGAGGCGCACCGCATCCTCGGCCTTGAGGCCGTCGGCGTTGACCAGAATGTCGACCAATGGCACCGAGATCTGCGGCTCCTCCTCGCGCGGCAGCGAGACGAGCGCGATGAGACCGAGCGCCATCGACGCCATCAGCAGCAGCGGCGTTAGCGGCGAGGCGATGAAGGCGCGCGTCAGCCGTCCGGAGATGCCGAGACCGCCGTCGTCGAGGCCCTTGTGCGGCGACGGATTGGTCGACTGGCTCATGGCTTCACCAATTCGTCACCGGCGTTGAGACCGCCGAGCACTTCGATGCCGGTGCTGCCGTCGGGCAGCGGCGCCGGCAATCCGAGCTGCACCACCACCTCCGACATGCGGCCGCCGCCGCGATCGATGGTCACGAAGTCATAGCCGTAGCGGGTCGTCACATAGTCCGGCGGGATGACGATGCCGGCACGCTTGCCACCCGAAATGTAGACGAGCACACGCTCGCCGACGAAGAAGTCACCGAGCCCCTCGACCGCCGCGTCGGCGATGACCCGACCCGATTGCAGTTCGGGATAAACCTGGCTGATCTCGCCCTTGACCAGTTTCTGTTCGCCGGCATTGAGGCCGCGCGCACCGAGACGAATGGCGTCACCCTTGCGCAGGAAGCGCGCGTGACGCTCGGGCAGTTCGAGGCGCAGCACATAGTCGTTGGCGGCAATGGTGGCGAGGCTCTCCCCCGGCATGACCACAGACCCGACGGTGATGGGCACCAGCAGCACGCGACCGTTCGCCGGCGCCAGCACCTCGCCCTCCTCGACCTGGCGACGGACCACGTCGCGCTCGGCGGTCGCGGACTTCAACTGGTTGACGACGACTTCGAGCTGAGTGCGCAATTCGTCGACCTTGGCCTTCGGTGTGAAGCCACGCTTGATCAGTTCTTCCTGGCGGCCGAGTTCGCGATCGGTATTGGCACGCTGTGCGTTGAGGCCTGCGATCTGTGCGTCGAGCGCCTTGAGCTTCAATGCCAGCTTCTGATCGGCGATGATCGCCATCACCTTGCCGGTCTCGACCTCGCTGCCCTCGTCCACGGACAGCGCCGCCACGGTGCCGCCGATGCGGGCGCGCGCCTCGATGCGGTCGGTGGAACGGACGGTTGCATAGACCGACTTGATGTCGTCGATCGTGCCCGACGTTACCTTGAACCGCGCCGCGCCTGACGGGGATGACGCTGGCGCGGCGGTCTGCGGGGCGGCCGCGACCGCCAAGGGCCGGTTGTCCACCGTCGCCGCCAGCACCGGTGCGCCGACGGGCAACATGGCCATCAGCACGATTGCGAGACGTCTGCTCATGTTTTCTGGTCCACTTTCCTGGTCCACTACGCGGGCCAGCGCGGCCCTGTTCAACCTCTTTTGAGGTCAGGTAACACGTCGGAAAAACCCGCTTCGGTGATCTGCGTCACTTAATATTCGCAACCACGAATATGAGCTACGCCTGAAATCCGCCGCCGCCACGCACGGTGACGGCGCTGTTCACCACTTTCCGCGTCCGCCGAACCGGTACAATGTGACGTTGCATGCCGGCACGGCGATATCCCCAGTTTCAACTTCTCCACGGATGTGTTCCTTGATCGCACCCAACGCGCCGCCGGTACCTCCCGGTCCGGCAGACGGCTTGCCGTGGCGGCGCTGGCGTATCGAAGCGGCTGGACGGACGTGGGACATCGAGGCCGTCAGCGATCAGACGGCGCTGCTGGAGGCGGCGGATGCGTTCCGCGTCTTCCCGTTCGGCTTGATGCTGTGGGAGTCGGCCCTGGCGCTGGCTGACGAACTCGCCCGGCGCCGCGACATCCTGGCGCGAGCGTCGGTGCTCGAGATCGGCGCGGGCGTCGGTCTCGCCGGACTTGCCGCCGCAGGGCTCGGCGCCGTCGTCACGCAGTCCGATCACCTGCCCGCCGCACTCGACGCCTGCCGCCGCAATGCGGCTCTGAACGGCCTTCCGCCGCCGCGCACCCTTCCCGCAGACTGGAACGACTGGCCCGATGCCACGCGCTACGACATCGTCATCGGCGCCGATGTGCTCTACGAGCGTGACGTGTTCCCAGCGGTGGCGTCGATCCTGGAGCGCAACGTCGGCCAGGGTGGCCTCGCCATTCTCGCCGATCCCGGCCGCCCGCAGACGCCTGAAATGATAGAACTGCTCGAGGCTGCAGGATGGCGGGTTGCTTTGCACCGGCGGAGCGTGGCGGCCCTGCAGCCGAGCTTCGCGGCGCAGACCATCGACGTCACTATTATCGCCGCCAGCCGCGGCTGAACCTTACGCGCCTTTGGCGAGCCGCGCCGACAAGCGGCCGCGGTTCTCTGGCGTCAGCCGCACCGTCATCACGCTGGCCCCGTCGTCGTTGGTGCGCCGTTCCAGGATGTCGGCGTTTTCGTAAAGCCATGCGCTGAGCCGCCCGTCCTCGGCCGCCACCGTCAGCGTCATGATTTCATCCGCCTTTCCGAGCCGTTCGTCGATCGCCGCCAGCAATTCGTCGATGCCAGCCCCCGTCAGCGCCGACACCAGAGCCGGGCGCTGCTCGCGCCAGCGCGCCGAGCATTCCGCGTCGTAGCGAGCCTCGTCGGACAGCCGGTCGGACTTGTTCCAGACTTCGAGGATGTGGTTCTCGGCCGGCGTCATGTCGATTCCGAGACTGTCGAGCACGGCGGCGACGTCGGCCGCCTGAGCTTCGGTCTCGGCGTGCGAAATGTCGCGGACGTGCAGCACCAGATCGGCGCCGACCACCTCTTCGAGCGTGGCGCGAAAGGCCGCGACCAGCATCGTCGGCAGGTCGGAAATGAAACCGACGGTATCCGACAGGATGATCCGCCGGCCGCTCGGCAGGCGCACTTCGCGCATGGTCGGATCGAGCGTCGCGAACACCTGATCCATCGCCAGCACGCCGGCGCCGGTCACCCGATTGAACAGAGTCGATTTGCCGGCGTTGGTGTAGCCGACGATGGCGACGACGGGGTAGGGCACCTTGCGGCGGCCGGCGCGGTGCAATTCGCGCGTCTTAACCACCTGCTCCAGCTCTCGCCGGATGGCGTCGATGCGGTCCTGCAGCATGCGCCGGTCGAGCTCGATCTGTGCTTCGCCGGGACCACCGAGAAAGCCGGAACCGCCGCGCTGGCGCTCCAAGTGGGTCCAGGCGCGGACCAGCCGGCCCTTCTGGTAAGAGAGGTGGGCCAGTTCGACCTGCAGCCGGCCTTCCCGCGTGCGGGCGCGCGCGCCGAAAATCTCGAGAATGAGGCCGGTCCGATCGAGAACCTTGGTCTTCCAGGCTGTCTCGAGGTTTCGTTGCTGCACCGGCGTGACGATCGAGTCGACGATGACGAGGCCGATCTTCTCGGCCTCGATGGTCTTGCCGATCTGTTCCACTTTGCCCGAGCCGAACAGCGTCGCGGGCTTCGGGTTCGGCACCGGCACCACCGCACCTTCGACGACGTCGAGAGCGATCGCTTCGGCGAGGCCGATCGATTCCGCCAGTCGGTCCTCGGGCGAATGCAACGTCGTCTGCAGCCGCGGCACACCGAGGCGCGCCGACGCCATCACGTCACCAGCGCCCTCGCCCAATGGCGCGCGGTCATCCGAAGGGGGCGCAACCGAGGACGCATGACGTGGCCGGCGCTGCGGTAGCACCGGTACGAGAACGAGGGCGCGCGTGACGCTGGCGCGGTGCTCGACGCCGAGCGCCCGCGCCCGTTTCCTGGCGGTGCGGTCCCCCTCCCCGGGAGAAACGTCCAACTCCAAGTCGTCTCTGTCGTCAGCGATGATCTGAGCCGCTCCTAGGCCCGCCGTTTACGAGCCGTCCGCCGGATCGCTATCCATCAGATGGACGGGCTGGCCGGGCATTATGGTCGAGATCGCATGCTTATAGACGAGTTGCGAATGCCCGTCACGCCGAAGCAGCACGCAAAAATTGTCGAACCAGGTCACTATTCCTTGCAGTTTGACGCCATTGATGAGGAAGATCGTCAGCGGGGTCTTGTTCTTGCGAACGTGGTTTAGGAATGTGTCCTGGAGGCTTTGAACTCGGTCTGCCGCCATCGTTTTTTTCCACCATTGTTCATTTTTTCTCCCAGCCGACACAGACGTGGGCCGAGCGGGCCTGCGTTTCCGCTGTCCGCTAAGCACGAATCCAGATCTGCAACGTGTCCGGTGCGACGAGAGTAGCCCTTTCGCATCACGGAATGCAAAGCCAAATCCT